>CAZCEF010000008.1:0-16740 GCA_964497695.1 uncultured Dehalococcoidaceae bacterium
GGTTTCAATGAAAATAATCTGAGGAGAGACATATTGCCAGCAGTCAGACAGCCCTGGTCCGGTGTCTCCAGCGTAGAAGATTTTTCTGCCATCACGGGAGGCAACTTCATAGCCTATTGCCGGGACAGAGTGCGCCACTGGCACCGGCAGAATCTCGTAACCGGCGATGGTGATTTTGCTGAGTGGTTCAATCAGGGTGAATTTTAATACCGGGTTTTCCGTCGGTTTGGTGAGAAATTCGGCGTAGACTCTGCCATTGAGGAAGTGGGTGGCTAGGACATCATAAACAGCCTGGGTGGAGTAGACATTTATGGTGAACTCATTGAGCAGGGCATTCATACCAATCGCCGGGATATCGCGGATGTGGTCGTAGTGGGGGTGGGTGAGGAGAATAGCTTTGAGCTTTTGTTGCGCTTTAATGGTAAGGGTTGAAGTAAGCCCCCCGGCATCCAGCGCCAGAATGTCATCAATTAACAGTGTGACCAGTCTGGTGTTTTTTGATTCACAGTTGTGAGCACCCAGAACTTTAATCTTCATTTTCATCCCTGCTGAAAGTTACGGGGGGCATCTTGTTTGAGGGCTATTCTATAAACCTCATACGGAAGGTAGAAGAATGAACATATTACTATTCTACTCCAACCAACATATAAAGGGATAGACTGGCAATCGCTTTTTATTCCGATATGAGGAAAGGATTAAACCTGGTCTTATAGTCAAAGGTATCAATTGCCTCTTTCTTTTTCAGGTAGTTCACTACAATATAGGTAAACGGGGTAGCAATTATCTCATAGCCCACTTTTGCCAGCCAGTGAGTCAGACTGGCGATAGCTATGAAGGACAATTCAAATCTGCCAAGATAGACTAGTGGAATAAACACGAAAGCGTCTAAAGCTTGAGCAACCATAGTAGAGCTAATCGTCCTTGTCCATAGCCAGCGTCCTTTTGTCCTAATCTTCATTTTGGCGAGAACAAAAGAATTGGAGAACTCCCCGACTAAATAAGCTAAGAAAGAGGCGAAGAGAATTCGTGGCGTATAGCCCAGAATACTTTCGTAAGCTTCTTGCCCTTTCCATTCTACGGCGGGTGGCAGAAGTTGACCGAGCCATATAGCGGTAACCGCGATGAGGTTACAGAAGAAGCCGAGCCAGATTACTCTTCTTGCCAGACGATAACCATAGACCTCAGTTAGAATATCACCAACAATATAGCTCAGTGGAAAGATAACTATCGCCGCGGGTATGCCCCCAAAACTGGTTGGCTTTACGACAATGATATTAGCGGTGATCAGGCAGGTAACGAAGATAGCCGTGACAACCACAAAACGGTGTGAGACGTTCATCTTAAAACCTTGACTGAAGCTGTGCAGTTAGAGCCAGTGCTTGCGGCGGAAGTATAAGAGCATGCCGCTCATTATCGTTATCATTAGCAGAAGAACGAGGACCCAGGCGAATGGATGTCCTTCTGAAGTCCCTCCACCCGGCAGTGGTACATTCATCCCGTAGAAGCTGGCAACGACCGTCAGCACGGTGCTGATGGTAGCGAGGATAGTCAGGACGCGAAGGACATCATTAATTCGGTTTGAGTTCAGTGAGTTGTGAGTATCATTTAGACCTTCAATTATCTCTTTATATTCATCTAAAGCGTCCCAGACCTTGTCCACATGGTCTATGGTATCGCCGAAGTAGTCCGTCATATCAATCTTGGTGTAATGACGGGTCTTGTTTTCCAGGTTGGCAATGACGGCTCTCATGGGCCAGATGATGCGGCGGAAGGTGATGATATTACGCCGGAGGGTAGAAAGTTCCATAATCGCACCAGAGACACTGTTGGCGAAGATGTGCTCCTCTACGTGCTCAATGTTTTCACCAATCATATCCAGCAGGGGGAAGCAATCGTCAACCACTTTGTCCACGACGCGATAGAGTAAATAGCCAGAGCCGTGCATGAAATTACCGCGCAGTGCTTCCTCGCTGGTCTGACACAGCTTAAAGAACTTCGCCACCGTCTTGAGGTTGCCGGAGCAGTCAACCGTCACCAGATAATCATCCCCAACGAAGGCGTCTAATTCGGCGGAAATAATTACCTGATTAATCGGGTTGAAATAGGGGAAATGGAGGACGATGAACATATGGTCTTTATATTCGTCAATTTTGGGGCGCTGTATCACGCTCAGGACATCATCCAGATTAAGGGGGTGGAAGGGAAAGCGATGACCAAGGTACTCTGTTTCCAGCTTGGTAGGACGCTCAAGGTGAATCCAGGTCAGGTTACCCCAGGTTAATGTTTCCAGATTTGGCGTTTTGCTATTAACTTGAGAGACAGCCATAGCACATCAAGTCCTCAGTAAATAGTGCCCCTTTAAGGGGTTAAAATATATTTTAGCACTTTTTTGCTTTGTCAACACCTCTTTAAAAGGTGAATAAGCTGGCGCCGCCGCTCACCTCAATTGCCTCGCCGGTGAGATAGCTGGACTCTTCTGAGGCAAGGAAGACAAGGATGTTACTCACCTCCTGCGGGTTGCCCAGCCGTCGCATGGCGATGCGCTTGGTGATGCGCTCACGGAACTCGGGAGCCACCTGATTGAAAGCGCCCCCATCAATAGAGCCAAGGACAAGGGCATTGCAGGTCACTCCTTTGCGCGCTCCCTCCAGGGCGACCGCTTTGGTGAGACCGATGAGCCCCGCCTTGGTGGCGGCATAGCTACACTGCCCCATCCCACCCATTGTGCCGGCGATGGAGGAGATGTTGATAATCCGTCCCCACCCCCGCTCCGTCATACCTGGCATAACACATTTGATGGTGTTGAAGGCGCCGGTGAGATTGACCGCCAGGTCGCGGTCCCAGTCCTTCTTGTCGGTATTGACCAGGGTCGTCGCTCTAATTATACCGTAGGCGGCGTTGTTGACCAGAATATCAATCGGTCCCAGTGTCGCTTCGGCTTTCCTGACGCCATCGCTAACCTGGTCTAGGTCAGCCACATCCAGCTTCAGCGCAATAGCTTTCCTTCCAAGGCCTTCAATTTCCCTGGCGACAGCTTCCGCTTTTTCATAATGACTGTAGCCAGTAAGGGCGACGTTGCACCCTGCCTTAGCCAGGGACAGGCAATGGACTCTGCCCAATCCCCCCGAACCACCAGTCACTATCGCTACTTTACCCAAAAGACTCACAACCACCTCTCCTCCTCACGTATAGTCGTAAAATCCCTTCCCTCTCTTTCTTCCCAGCCACCCGGCGCTGACCATCCTGATCAGAAGAACGGGTGGGGCAAACTGGGGGTCTTTCAGCTCGTTATACAGGGTGTTCGCCAGAGAATAAAGCACGTCCAACCCAATGAGGTCAGCTAAAGCCAGTGGTCCCAGCGGATGGTTCAGTCCCATAACGGCACCATTATCAATATCTTCTTTGGTTGCCACGCCAGCTTCCAGCATCCGGATGGCATTCAGAACCTGGGACAGCATTAGCCGATTAACAATGAAGCCGGGCGTATCTTTGGCAACAATAGTTGTCTTACCGATGGACTTGCCGAATTCCTTGCCTATCTCAATGGTTTCATTGCTGGTGGCAATGGTTCTGACAATCTCCAGCAGTTTCATCACCGGGGCGGGGTTAAAGAAGTGCAACCCCAAAACTTTATCGGGGCGAGTCGTCGCCATTGCCATATCAATCACCGGCAAACCGGAAGTGTTAGAGGCAAGGATGGTGTGCTTTGGGCAAATTTTATCCAGTTCGGCAAAGATTTTCTTTTTTAAGTCTAGGTTCTCAATTGCCGCTTCAATGACTAGGTCGCAGTTGCTGAAGTCCTTCATACTGGTCGTGCCCTTAATGCGGGCAAGCGTGGCGTCTTTTTCCTGGGGGGTGATTTTCTCCTTGGCGACCGCTTTGGACAGGGAAGAATTGATTGCTGCCAGCCCCTTGTTCAGAAGCGCCTCATTGATTTCCGAGACGATTACCTGGTATCCCGATTGAGCGCAGACCTGAGTAATACCACTGCCCATCACCCCGCACCCCACTACCCCCACTGTATTTATCTTCATAAATCTCCTATTTGGCTTTGAAATCGGGCTTTCTCTTTTCCCGGAAGGCTTTTGTCCCTTCGGCAAAATCTTCGGTACTCATGACATAGCCTTCCAGGTAATTCTCCAGCTTCAAGCCATCTTCAAGGGTCATACTGGTACCCCGGAGCATAGCTTCTTTGGCGGCTCTGACTGCCAGCGGTGCCACTTGACAGATTGTTTGAGCCCATTCCTTGGCGGTGGTCATTACCGCTTCGGGGGGGACAACGATATTGACCAAGCCGATACGGTAGGCTTCCTGGGCGTCAATGATTTTGCCGGTAAGCAGGAGCTCGGCGGCTTTACAACCAGGAATCAAGCGGGGGAGGCGCTGGGTACCACCCCACCCTGGAATCAACCCCAGAGTCACCTCAGTCAGACCGAAGCGAGCTTTTTCGGAAGCAATCCGGATATCGCAGGCAAGAGCGATTTCCAGTCCACCGCCGAGAGCCAGACCATTGATGGCGGCGATTAGGGGCTTCCAGAGCTCCAGTCCGCGCATGTGGGTGGCTGGTATTGCCCACGGTCGGGCAGGGAGATTTTCCTTCAAGAAAGGCAACATTTCTTTAATATCCGCACCGGCAGAAAAAGCCTTCTCGCCAGTACCAGTAATAATACCGACCCAGAGTTCGGGGTCGTCACGGAAATCTACCAGGGCATCGTGGAGTTCCCGCATTGCCTGGACATTGATGGCGTTTGCGGCTTCGGGGCGGTTGATGGTAAAAATGGCGAGTTTGCCTTCCTTTCTATAGTCAATAACCATTTGAGTCTCCCATCTTTACGGCAATGTCGTAGATTGTAACAAAAGATAGCATAATCGTCAAGGGAAATTGCGTAGTAAAATTTGATGTGCTATAATGGTCAACGAAAATTTGATAGTATCTCCGAGCCTCCTCTCCTAAAGGCAATGGCCTATGGAGAGTGGCCGGTAGGGTATCGCAGGAAACGGCGGTGCCTCCCGTACTTGGAAAGGAGAGCCAATGTCAGTTACTGGATTTGGTCGTTTGCTCAAGCTATTCATTCCCTCGGTGCTACTGGTCTTGCTTATTGGCTGTGCCTCGTCAGAGGCAGCACCACTTACTCCGCAACCAAGATTGAGGGTAGCTACCACTACCAGCCTGTATGACACTGGACTCTGGAGCTATCTTGAGCCGATGTTTGAGCAAAAGTACAATGTTGAGCTGGATGTACTCTATGCTGGCACCGGCATTGCCCTTGAGTATGGCCGACGCGGTGATGTAGATGTGGTTACCATTCACGATAAACCGAATGAGGAGAAGTTCATTGCCGAAGGCTACGGCGTCAAACGCGTGCCCTTTGCCTATAACTACTTCCTTATTGTGGGTCCAGCTTCCGACCCGGCAGGCCTTAAAGGCTTGAGTCCGGAGGCCGCCTTTAAGAAGCTAATGACTGAGGGCAAGGGAACATTCATTTCCCGTGGCGATAACTCCGGCACGCATTCGGGTGAAAAAGCAATCTGGAAGGCGGCGGGCTTTGACTATGAGACCCAGGTCCGAAAGGCTGGCGCCTGGTATATTGAAGCGGGGAAGGGTATGGGTCCCACCCTGCAGATGGCAAATGAAAAGAACGCTTACACGTTTAGCGACATGGGCACCTTTGTGGCCTATAAAACTAAGCTGAACTTGGTACCGATTGTGGACAAGGGTACCATTCTACTCAATGTCTATTCGGTGATTGCAGTGAACCCACAGAAAATACCTACCGTCAAAGCGGACATGGCAAACAATATGATTAGCTTCCTGACTTCGCCGGAAATCCAGAAGCTAATCGGTGAGTACGGCGTTAAGGAGTACGGTCTACAGTTATTCACCCCTTGCGCCGGCGCCGAACCAACGCAATAATTTATTCGGAGGTGTGATATGCCAGTCGTTGCCTTGCTCGTCAAGTGTAAGAAATGCGGGTATGAAATCCGGTCGGACTGGAAGTACTGTCCCAATTGCGGCGACAAGATTGCCTGCCCGGACAAGTATGAAATCCGCAAGAAGAAATAGCACTGTATGGAAGAGCTCTGGTACGGGCTGGTTAGAGCAGTTCAGCTCATTGTCACGCTTGACACTGGGGTAATGGAAATCACAGGTAGGTCACTGAGCATATCGGTGACCGCCACTTTCCTCTCTGCCCTCTTCTGCTTACCCATCGGGAGTATCATTCATTTCTACCAGTTTCCAGGGAGACGGATGCTCATCAGCCTGATTCAAACGTTTTACAGCGTACCCACAGTGGTCGTTGGCTTGCTGGTCTTTGTCCTGTTTTCCCGCGCTGGACCGCTCGGGGGGATGGGTCTGCTCTTTACGCCGACGGTGATGGTCCTCGGTCAGATGATACTCATTGCCCCGGTATTACTCGGGCTCACCATTTCCGGTCTGAGCGGCGTGGACCGGACAATCTCAGACACGGCGCGCTCACTGGGCGCCAGCGGCTCGCAGACAGCCTGGGTCATCATCAAGGAAGCCCGCTTTGCCGTAATGGCGGCAGTCATTATGGGATTTGGCAGGGCAATCTCAGAAGTTGGCTTGGCGCTGATGGTAGGCGGCAACATCCGAGGCTTTACCCGCGTCATCACTACAGCAATATCCCTGGAGACATCAAAAGGAGATATTGAACTCTCGCTGGCGCTGGGCATCATCCTTATTACCATTGCGCTCGTTATCAATCTCATCCTGAACCGGATTCAGCAGAGGTGAGAATGTCTTTTATCGTGCTGGAAAATGTGACCCGGCGAGTCGGCGGGCGAGATATTGTCAAGGACGTCAATCTCAGGATTGAGAAGGGAGAGGTCTTTGCCCTGATAGGTCCCACTGGCGCCGGCAAGACGACGTTACTGCGGCTGATTGACCTGCTGGATACCCCCACCTCCGGAAAGTTCTATTTTGATGGGGTGGATACGGCAGCATTCGCTCAGGAGCGATTAAAGATACGACGCCGGATAGCGTTTGTCTTGCAAAAGCCGGTGGTTTTCAACACGAGTGTCTATGAGAACATCGCCTGCGGCTTGAAGTGGCGGGGCGCGGGTGGGCAACAGCTCCAGCGGAGAGTCGGCAATTTACTGGAGATGGTGGGGCTTTCCGAATATCGCCATCGGAACGCGAAGAAACTTTCTGGTGGGGAAGTGCAGCGGGTGGCAATTGCGCGGGCGATCGCCGTTGAGCCAGAGGTACTGCTTCTGGATGAGCCGACGGCTAATCTGGACCCCGTTTCGGCCTCAAGAGTTGAAGAGTTAATCATCAGAATTATCGGGGACACCAAAGCTACGATAATAATGGCAACCCACGATATGTCCCAGGGGCAGCGCCTTGCCACTAGAATTGGGGTATTGATGGACGGAGAACTGCTGCAGGTGGGAAGTTCCAAAGACATCTTCACCTTCCCCAGAAGTCGGGAGGTGGCGGAATTTGTTGGGGTGGAGAATGTCTTGAACGGGGTGGTGACAGCGAATGAGGATAGAGTGATGACGATTGACATCGGCGGAAAGTTCATTGAGGCAATTTCGGATTATACCAGAGGCGAATCCGTCTACGCTTGTGTCCGACCTGAGGACATAACGCTTTCCTTGGCGAAAGTGCCCAGCAGTGCCCGTAATTCATTCTCCGGGGAAATTGTCCAGGTGAGGACGGTGGGACCGCTGGCACGGGTGGCAATAGACTGCGGTTTCTCGCTGGTTGCCTTGGTGACCAAAAGGTCGGCGGAGGAGATGGGGCTGGCGGGGGGTAAAGGGGTCTACGCCACCTTCAAAGCGACTGGCGTCCACGTTATCAAAAGGGATACCTATTGACCTCTGTTAGTCAAACTCAATTAGAATTGACAGTTGCGGACGTAAGTGGTATATTTTTGGTGCGTGGCAGCGTAGCTCAGGGGTAGAGCAGGGGACTCATAAGCCTTTGGTCGCTGGTTCAATTCCAGCCGCTGCCACTACAAAGTAAGTGGATGCTTATGAGCAAGGGGGACCTCTTGAGTGAGCAAAACTTGGTGAGGCTACCGGGGACCAGGGGCTTCTCTCAAAAGAGAACATCCACAACTATATGAAAAAAGTGGTCGTTACTGGAGGCGCCGGGTTTATCGGCTCGCACCTCGCCGAGGAGTTGACAAAGCAAGGCTATCAAGTCGTAATTCTTGACGACCTATCTACCGGGAAACTGGAAAACATAAGCCACTTAATCAAGGAAAAGAGAGTTGAGTTCGTACAGGGAAGCATTACTGACCTCCCGCTGCTTCAGAAGCTCTTTCACGGCGTGCAGTACGTTTTCCACGAGGCGGCGCTGGCACGGGTTCCCCGCAGCATAGATGACCCCCTAACCACCAATGAGGTAAACATAGAAGGAACTCTAAAAGTACTGGTGGCGGCTAGAGAGGATGCCGTCCGCAAAGTAGTTTATGCTTCTTCCTCGTCGGTTTATGGCGATGCCCCCAGTCTGCCCCAGAGAGAAGACATGCCTCTGAATCCGCTCTCTCCCTATGCTCTAACCAAGCTGGCAGGCGAATGTTACTGCCACATTTTCCAACAGATTTATGGTCTACCCACTGTTTCTTTGAGATACTTCAACGTCTATGGCCTAAGACAGGACCCGTATTCTCAGTACGCTACCGTCATTTCGGCTTTCTTGGGCAGGATATCCCGACACCTGCCACCAATCATATTTGGCGATGGCGAGCAGAGCCGGGACTTTACTTTTATTCGGGACGTGGTTCAAGCCAACATCCTTGCGGCGCAAAGCAATGCTGAGGGCGTTTACAACATTGGCAGCGGTAAAAGCACGACCATAAATCAGCTGGCACAAGCCATTCTCAAGTTAACCCAAGAGAACCTTAAACCAGTACATGATAAGCCAAGACCGGGTGACCCAAGACACACCCAGGCTGACGTCAGTCGGGCAAGGACTTTTGGTTATGTGCCAAGGTGGACTCTGGAAGAAGGATTAAGAACGATGACCAAGGAATTCAAGGGATGAAACGTGGTATTGAACGAGCGGTGGTTTGCATCGTCGGTCTGGGCTATGTCGGTTTGCCCCTGGCTACCGCTTTTTCCCGAAAACTGAGAGTCATCGGGTTTGATATTGACACTGACAAGGTAAACCAGTTTAATCAATCCCACCGAGCATTGACCGGTCGGCAGAAACTTCCATCTCGTCTGACCCTTACTACTGACCCAAAGGAGATAGGCAAAGCTGACTTCGTTATCATCTGCGTTCCCACTCCGGTAACCAGCTCCAAAGAACCGGACCTCTCTTATGTCAGGCGTGTGGCTGAGACGGTGGGGAAGAACATGAAGCGAGGCAGTGTCGTCATCCTTGAATCTACGGTTTACCCCGGCGTTACCGAGGAAATTGTCAAGCCCATCCTGGAGAAATCAGGATTTAAGTGCGGCAAGGACTTCAGATTGGCCTACTCTCCCGAGCGAATCAACCCCGGCGACGAAGAGCATACGGTTGACAAGATAACCAAAGTGGTTGCCGGTATGGATGAAGAGACCACCGAGATAGTTGCTGAGCTCTACTCTCAAATCACGCCCCTTATTTTTAAAGCCAAGGATATTAGAACTGCAGAAGCGGCCAAAGTGATAGAAAACATCCAGAGGGATCTGAATATCGCCCTGACGAATGAGTTATCTCTTATCTTCAACAAAATGGGCTTGAGCACTAAAGACGTTTTGGCCACCGCGGCGACCAAGTGGAATTTTCACCGTTATTTCCCGGGGCTTGTTGGTGGTCACTGCATTCCAGTGGTTCCTTATTATCTGGTTCACAAAGCCAAAGAACTCGGTCACCATCCTCAGGTTATCTTAGCCGGAAGGGCAATAAATGATTATATGCCTAAGTATGTGGCTCAAATGGCGATAAGAGCCTTGAATGAAGTCGGCAAGACAATTAGAGGTTCCAAGGTATTAGTCCTGGGGCTCACTTATAAAGAGGACGTCCCGGACATCAGAGAATCACCGGCAAAGGAGATGATAAAAGAACTTAAGGGCTACAAGGTTCGGGTGTTTGGGCTTGATCCCTTGCTTAAGACTACTGATATGGAAAGCACATTTGAAACACCGTCTTTTCAAAGCCTAGAGAAAATAAAAAGAGATAAATTTGACTGTATTATTCTTGCCGTCGCCCATTCTTACTTTCGCAGGCTCAGTCTTGCTAACCTCAAAGAGATGCAAAGCGCTAATCCCATTTTGATAGATGTCCGCGGAGTATTTGATGCTGAGGAAGCAAAAAGGGCTGGGTTTTACTATGCGACCTTATGAGTTTTTGATCTCAGGCTAGCACCAGTACTAGCAGAAGTTTTGGGTAATCTGATTTTAGTGAATTCCGCAAATCGCTGTAATTCATCAATTGATGTTAGAAGGTGTCTTGCGAGATGTTACTACCCACTACTAGTTCAGGTAATGTCACGGAGTTTTTTCTTTAAGTAGTCTCTAAATTTGGGAGCAATATCAGGGTCCCTTAAAGCAAATTCTACCTGTGCTTCCAGCCAGCCGAAAGGAGTCCCCAAATCGTAGCACTTCCCCTCAAACTCGTAGGCATATATGGGCTGGTGTTCCAGAGTCTGGTGCAAAGCATCCGTGAGCTGGATTTCATTGTTTTTGTTTGGCGGGGTGTTCTGCAATAGTCCAAAAATCTGCGGCATAAGCACGTAACGGCCGATAATAGCCAGGTTGGATGGTGCTTCTGATGGTACTGGCTTTTCCACGAGGTCAGTGACCTGGTAGATGCGGTCGGCTATCTTGCGGGAAGCAATAATTCCGTATCGGCTGACCTCTTGCCTGGCGACTCGTTTGACGGCGAGCACGGTGCTTTCATATTGCTTATGGATGTCCAGCATCTGCTTCATCTCTCGTTCCCCGTACTCCAGTAAGTCATCGGGGAGAAACAGAATGAAGGGTTCATTGCCGACGACATTCTGGGCGGTGAGGACGGCGTGTCCGAGACCAAGTTGCTGCTTCTGGTGAACGTAACACACCTCAACTAGGTTAGCCAGATGGCAAATGTCCTCAGCCAATCCAGTTTCGCCTCTCTGGCGTAAGAAATCCTCCAGTTCAAAACAGCGGTCAAAATGCTCCTCAATCCCCCGTTTCCTTAAGGAGGTGACCATGATGACCAGCTCAATTCCACAGGCGACGGCTTCTTCCAGGATGTACTGGATAACGGGCTTATTCAATAGCGGCAGCATTTCTTTGGGTTGAGATTTGGTCAGCGGCAGAAACCTGGTGCCCCACCCCGCCACTGGAATTACTGCCTTCCTGATTTTCATTGCCTGGTTCTCTCAAAACAATGAGACGATTTGCTATCCGGCTTAGCCGCTAGGGACCTCTTTGTTTTTAGTATTCTACTTTATTTCGCTGTCTGGAACAACCGGCTGCCTTCTCAAGCTGCTTTCGTCAGCACTCACCCTCAGAGCGAGCCATCTTTTGCAATGCCTGGTAGAATTCTTCCGGCGTCTTGCCTACCGAGAGTTTTTCCATTGGGCACCAATCGCTACCATCGGGCTTGGCAATATGGGGGACAACTTTGCGGAGGTGGTACTTGATGCGGTATCTGTCCAGAGTCTGAACAGCAAGCTCGCTTCCCAGTGGGCTGAAGACCTCACGAGCCTCGGCTTTAACGGAAAGCAAGGCGGCGGCATTGCCCATGATTTTATCAAAGATGACCACCTGCTGATATCTGGCGGCGTACTTGTGCAGGTATTCCATCAATGGCAGAAGTCTGTCCCTGGTTGAGGAGAAGACCAGCTGATCGCGGTCATAGACTTGTAAGGTATCGGCGCTGGTCAGAAAATTCTGGAAATAGCGCTGGTACATCTTATCGCGCTTTCAGCTTTGCCGGTAGTTTCAGCCAAGTGGCATTGGCTAAATCGGGCTCGGAGAGATAGAGTCTGCCATCGTCAGTGAGTTGAATAATTTTAACGTGAACCAAGAAGTCCAGCGCCCGTGGCTTGTAATCGCGCCGACCGAACATTCGCTTCCACATTGCCTTGGGACTAAGTCCCAGTTCATCCGCAGTCTTGGCATTCTGAATCCCGATGGCATTATTCTTGCGGAAAATCTCAATCACCTTGGGAATAGCTCTTTTCATCATCCAGGTGGGTACAAACAGCCAGGCTACTAGCGCGATGATAATCAGTGCGGCAATAAAAAGGGCATCAGTGGCGGTCATACCGAATCACCTCCCGCAGCTCCTCCCCATTATATACCTCAGACGAGGCGGGAAGCAAAACCCCCCTTCAGGTCGCTTATCGGGAAAGGACGCGGTGAGACTAGTCTCGGCTGACCGCAGGGGGTAGAGGAGAGAGCACGGCAGGAGACGTGGCAATTTGCCGTGCACCATTGAATGGGTTTGAAACGGCCGTCTGCCTGTTTGCGGGAGAAAGGGAGAAGGAATCGCTCGCAGTGGGGCAATCCAGTGGAATCTGATTCATCAGCGCTGAGTTCCTGGCAGGTGGCATAGGTCATATCATTGGCTTCTACCAGCGCCTTTAGCTCGCGGTGAAATTGAAGTCTCAGGTCTTTACGTAGCAGGTACCCCTGGCTGGTGCCACCCCGCTCATAGCGATATTCCTGCTCAAAACGTCTTGCGGCTTTCAGTGAGTTCCGGTTGATGACAGTTCGCACCCGTTCCCAGAGGCTGGTTCTGGTTTCATCAGGATAAGCCTTTTTGGAGAGTCTGCCGGTACTGCAAACAATGTGCCTGGCTCCAGTGCTGGCAAAGGTCTGGATGAGCTCCTCAATCTGCTGAAACCAGCCATCGCCATATAACGCCTGAAAAAGGTGGATGAAAATGGGGTCAAGGCGGATTAAAGTATCAATGCCAAGCTCGGAAAGCCGATGCACGGTTTCAATTCTTTTGGCAAAGGGCGGTGCCGCCGGCGATAGCAATTCCAGGATATCCGCCGTTCCCTCAATAGTAACACCGATGAATTTGCGCTGGTACCTAATGAACTCCGGGAGTTCAAGAAGAAAACCGGGGTCGCCCTTGGTGGTAATGGCGAAAGGGACACCGTAGTCCATCAGCAGTTTGATGAGTCGTTTGACCTCAAATTGTAGCTCGGGGATGGGCTGGCAGGGGTCAGAGACATTGGAGATAGAGATAGGTGGGCAGAGGGCTATCTTCTTCAGGTCTCTCTCCACAAGCTCGGGCAAGTTATCATAAATAAGAGTCTCCCGGGAGAAATCAGAGTAGATTGCCTGGCGGGCATAGCAGTAGATGCAGTTATGGACGCAGTGGGCAGGTCCGGGTGGGGTAACGTTAATAATCCAGAAATGGGGGCATTTACGACGGGGCGAAGAATAGGGGAAGTCGTGCAGAGTGGAGCCTCTCTTATTTATGAGTTTGACCTGCGGCATACAACTGGATTATACCTAATGCGGAATTCAGATTACACTCTTAAGGAGCCCTATCTCCTTAATCCCCTTCCCGACGAGGTTCCGTCGACGAGTGAATGTCGAGCCGGATTGAAAAAGGCACTATACAGGTCGGATTATCCGTTTGGCAAGGGGACCAAGGGGACGGGGTCGATACATCTAAATCTTACATGAGCTAACATAAAAGACTTACGGAAGCTCAGGATGGGTGGAGTTGAAAACTTCCTGAAGAGCAGTTGTCTCTTTTAGCCAATCATCTTGGCTGGGAGCCAGAGGATTATCTCTGGGAAGGCGATGCAGAGTGCCAGTCCGACCATAATCAGGAAGACGTAAGGGACTACTCCTCTAATGACATCAGCGGAAGTTATGCCCAGTTCTTTGGGTGCCACTGCCTGAAGCACGAATATCGCGAAGGCGTAGGGCGGCGTCAGAAAAGACATTTGCAAATTGACGCAAATCATCATGCCGAACCAGATGGGGTCAAAGCCGAGCATTGGGGCAATAGGCGCTAGTATCGGCACCATGATGAAGAAGATACCAATCCATTCCATGAAAAATCCCAGAAAGAAATAAATGAACATGACCAAGCCGAAGATAGCCCACCGTCCTCCGGGCATTGCCAGGACGGCGTTTTGCACGATACTACCAGCACCTGCCCTGAGAAAGACCCCGGTGAAAGCTACTGACATGGCGCCGATGAGCATCGCCATACAGCTAACGTTAAGTGACCTGAGGATGATAGCTTTCAGCACCTTCCAGCTCATCTTGCGATAGACAACCGTCAAGACTAACGAGGCAAAGGCACCCACGGCGGCGGCTTCGGTCGGTGGTGCAATACCCATATATATCGTGCCTAGCACTGACAGAATGATAAATGCTGGTGGGACCAGTGAGACAACCAGCAGTCTCACCTTTTTGGCGAGCGGAACTGCCCTTTCCTCTGGTGGAATTGTTGGTGCCAGCTCTGGTTTGAAGAAGCAGGTAGTAGCAACATACATAATATACAGGGCAGAAAGCAAAAGCCCGGGGAAAAAGGCTGCCATAAAGAGTTTGCCGACGGAAATCCGAGCCATAGGTCCATAGATGACCAGCATCACGCTGGGCGGGATGAGAATCCCCAGAGCACCGCCAGCACAGATAGTGCCGCTGGCTAGACTCTTATCATAACCCCGTTTTAACATAGAAGGTAGAGCCAAGCTGGTAAGCACGGTAACTGAAGCGCTAACCACACCCACGCATGCGGCGAGGATAGTGCCAAGTACCAGAGTAACAATAGCTAGTCCCCCTTTTAGACCGCTTAGCCACAGATACAGGGCTTCATACATTTTATCGGCAATTAAGGAATATTCCAGCACAATACCCATGAAGATAAAGAGGGGTAACGCCAAAAAAACGTAGCTGTGCAGAATAGAGAATACTTGTTGATAAAGAATCGGGAAAACGGCGTTGCTGAAAGCAAGGTAACCGATAACAAGAGCCACCGTGCCAATGGGAAATGCCAAGGGATAGCCAGTCAAGACCCCAATCACCAGTCCACCGAGCATGAGTATGGCAATCCACACGGGACTGATTTCAATCATAGTTCCTCAACCTTTTTCAGTTCTATCCCCTTGATGATGCATATGTTGCGGAGTATCTCGCCTACCCCTTGGGGCAAAAGTAATAAGAGTCCCAGAAGCATAACCGTTCTAACTGGCCAGGCAATCGGGTACCAGAAGGTAGTGGTCATCACTTCCTTATTAATGAAAGATTCAATTGCCCACTGCGCCGAAATCCAGACCAGAAAAATGAACAAGGGGAACAAGAAGATGAGACTCCCAATAATATCCGCAATTGCTCGCCCTTTGGGGGACAGACTTTTCCAGAATACGTCCACCCTGACATGTCCACCGTGTAGATGGGTGTAAGCCAGACCACCGGCACCAATAGCAACCCCCATGGAAGAGGCAACTTCGTAGGAAAATTGAGTTGGAGCGTTTAACACGTAGCGCATAAAAACTTCAAAGGTGAGCAATAGAACCAGACTCAGGCACACCATAGAAAAGGCTCTGCCTGTCCACTGGCTGAGCGACTCGATGATATAGATGGTTTTCCGCATAAGTACCCCCCTCTTTATGGGTATCTCGCCAATAGTCTTAAGAAAAGAGGACAACTGACCTGAGAGCCAATGTCTGGTAAAGTAGCTCTCCATGCTGGTCGCCAGCCATCCCCGCTCCGCGGCTACCCAACGAAGCGGGGGTAAACCTAGCTTCTTAGGCACCCAAAGGGTAGACGATACTAGATACCCTGGTCTTGGCAGACCTTCTTCCAGGCACGCATTGACTTGACAATCATGGAGTAGTTGGTGCCTTCCTTAGCCATCTGCTCATCAAAGAACTTGGTGGCTTCGGCGACGAAAGCATCCTCAACTTCCTTCGGAAGCCGTGAGACCTGCACACCCTTGGCTCTTATCTTTTCCATGGCTTCGGCGGCTTTGACGATGGATTGGTTATAGTAGAGGTCCATCACCGATTCCGAAGCTATCTGGACTATCATTTTGAGGTCGTCCGGAAGCTTGTTCCAGGACTCCGTGCGTGCGGCGATGTAACCGCCATCAGATGGAGCGCGGGTGTAAGAGATGTAAAGGTATTTGATTACCTCATGGAAGCCCATGTCCCAGGCATTATCGGCAGAGCCATACTCAAAGGCATTGATGACGCCGCGCTTTGCTGACTCATAGAGCTCGCCGCCGGGCATGAAGACGACCGATACGCCCATTCGGCTCAGAACTTGACCGCCGGGACCAGCGGCGCGGAACTTCAATTTCTTGAGGTCAGCGGCAGTCGCGATCGGGATATTGGTGTACGCGAAGTCTTCAGGTGCGGCAAGCCAGAAGCTCAAGAAGGTTACACCATATTTGGCATACATGTCTTTGGCAATCTTGTTGCCCTCGCCTGCGGTGTACCAGTAGCGGAGCTGAGTGTTAGTCAGACCGCCGGGCATCTGGTCCAGCAGACCGAAGGCGGTGTCAACCTTCATTGGGTCGGCGCCATTAGCGCTATGTGACAAGTCAATAGCGCCCTTGCGCAAAGCATCAAACTCCTCGTAGGCTGGTACCACGGCACCACCGGGGAGCATGTCAATGGTTAGGCGTCCACCCGATGCTGCGTTGACCCGTTTGGCTAACTGGTCACCCACGATGAACCATGGGTCGCCAGTCACAAAGCCACTCTGAGCCTTCCATTTGATTGCGGCCGGTGGCTGGGCGGGTGCCGGCGTGGGTGCTGGTGTTGGTTTAGGGGCTGGCGCCGGTGTCGGCGCGGGAGCTGGAACTGGTGCCGG
>CAZCEF010000008.1:16840-17922 GCA_964497695.1 uncultured Dehalococcoidaceae bacterium
GGTGCTGGCGTGGGAGCTGGTGCCGGCGCTGGTTTTGGCGCGCAGCCAATGGCGACTAACGTGCCGACCAGTACCACTATCGCGACCAGAGTGAAAATCAATTTTCTCATTTTCTACCTTCTCCTTAAATGAAATACTCAAACGGCGGTAAAATTTACTTTACTCGTTAGAGACTATCACCCCCCTTCAATGTGGTCGTGAGATTTGAGATGCACAAGCTCAAGACAATTCTAGATAATATTTCATCTTACTGTGTCTATCTCAGACTTGTCAACTTTGTTGTTCCCTCACACGGGACTAGAGTGGCGCCGTATTCTTGAACTGCAGACCGAACTCATCAGCGAACTCCTGGCGCATTTCCCGGAAGAGTGCCATACACTCCTTGTTGGGTCGGGCACTGGCATCAAAGTACCGGGGGTAAGGTGCGCCCTTGGGCGGGTCAGCCAGGGCGTCCTCGTATTTCTCCAGCAGTGTCAGCACTATCTTGTTTGCCTCTTTCCGGGTCATCCCGGCGACGGTGTGAGCCACGCCATTGCCGAAGATATTTTCCACCGGTCCGCAGTGGTCGGTGAGCACACCACAGTACGGTGGGGCAGTCTCAACGGACCCGCCGGAGACCACCTGGGAGATAATCCAGGCAGCATACTCGTAATAAGCCATTTTGGTCAGCGGTCCGGCAGAGGTATATCCCGGACTTACTGCTGGGAGCGGGCTATGCCGAGTCGTTGCCTGAACGGACACACTGCGCGCCCAGAGAGCATCGCGCCGGGAACTCGTGCCTTTCTCAAACGGAACGATAAAGGGGTGCTGTGCCGCACCACGCAGGACGAGCATATCTACTGGGTTATAGGCGGTGGCAACCACCACCGCCCCAGCTGGACCACCAGCAAAGCCACCGATGATGATGCCGTTCTCGGCGAAGGTCAGGTTGTTCACTGAGAGGCAGTACATAACCTTGTTCAGAGCGTCAAGGTCAACTTTAAGCTCGTGGATAGTACCAATCTCAAGGAAATCTACCTTTGGGTTGCCGAAGCGGTGCCCGGCAATATGTTCCGGTGCTCGTATCGCCGAGGAGACCTCAT
>CAZCEF010000009.1:0-3294 GCA_964497695.1 uncultured Dehalococcoidaceae bacterium
GCAAGCGCCTTGCCTACCAACTTCCCCACTATTACAAACTAAAACTTACACAAGGGGGTGAGGTCAAATAAGGTTACTGTTGATTGTATTTATATCTTGAGCAAATCTTCCAGCGGCTCCTCGGACTTGACCGGCCCAACGATTGCCAGGCGGAGCCGGCTGCCGAGGAACAGTTCCTGAGCCAATTCCTGAAGCTCCCGACTGGTGATGGCATCAATGATCGCTACCACCTCATCCACGGTACGAATGTGACCGGTCAGAATCTCCTGACCTCCCATCCAGCCGGACACAGCGTGACTGTCTTCCATCCGCAGGAGTAGGCGTCCTTTGGAGAATTCCTTGGCTTTGACTAGCTCTGCTTCGGGAATTTTCTCTTTGAGTCGGGCAAGCTGTTCCAGTATTGAGCCGATGGCTAATTTCAATTTCTTAGTCTCCACGCCGGCTGAGATGATAATTGAGCCGGCATCAAGGAAGTGGTCAACGTAGCTGTGAATGCTGTAGGCAAGCCCGAGTTTATCCCGGATTTCCGTGAACAGCCGACTGCTCATTCCCTCGCCAAGGATAACGTTCAACAGGTCTAATTGGAAGCGCTTGGGGTGGATGAGAGGTAAGCCGGGGAGTGCCAGACAGAGCTGTACCTGTTCCGTCTCGCGGGTCTCAATGTGGACTCGCCGGGCAGGTTTTTCTTGGAATGGCAAAAATTGGGAGCGTGGTTTATGGTCAGTCCAGCCACCCAGGGTGTGGCTGACAGCAGCAATCACAGCATCAGGTTCTACATTACCAGCAAAGGCGAGAACGGTATTGCTTGGCTGGTACTGGCTTACCAGATAGTCAAGGAACATCTCGCGGGTGATGGCGCTGATTGATTGCGGCGTGCCGATAATATCGCGACCCAGCGGGTGCCCGTACCAGAGTAGCTCCTCAATAAGCATGGCGACTTTCTGAGAAGGGGCGTCATTGCTCATTTTCAGCTCCTCGTGAATGACCTGTCTTTCCTTCTCAATATCCGCCGGGTCAAATTTAGCATTGAGGAGCATATCCACGAGGACGTCAAAGGCAATGGGGAGGTGGGGTTGAGCCACCTTGCACCAGTAGATGGTTAGTTCTTTGTCCGTGCCGCCATTTAGAATTCCCCCCACTCCCTCAATAGCGCTGGAGATGTCGCGTGAGGTGGGTCGCTTGGTAGTGCCGCGGAAAAGCAAATGCTCGGTGAAGTGGGATATACCCGCCTGAGCATCAGTCTCATACCTTGACCCAGCACCGATGAAGAAGCCGATGGAAACGGAGCGGACGTCGGGCATTGGGGCGGTAAGTACACGCAGTCCGTTGTCCAGGGTCGTTTTGTGAAACAAGTTTACCTCTTTACAGGTCTTTATCTGAATTCTAATGGTAACGGTATAGAGTGTCAATGAAGGGAGGTCTCCTTGCCTGACAAACGCCACTGTGTAATAATTAAGTCATTCAAGCTATGGAAATCATCGCGCAGGCTTTAGCCCGGAACCAGAAAACCCTGACTGAATATGACGCCAAAAAAATCCTCGTCACTTTCGGCGTCCCGGTGTGCCGTGAAATTCTGGTGACGGACGCCGGTGCGGCGGTCAAGGCTGCCGAAAAGTTCGGTTTTCCGGTTGTCCTGAAGGCGGCGGGGCGGGACTTTTTCCACAAAACCGATGTGGGTGGGGTGGCCTTGAATCTCAGAAATGCGGCAGAGGTCAAAGAAGCTGGTCGGCGCCTACGACAAATCAAGGGAGCTGAGGCTCTCCTCGTTCAGGAAATGGTTAGCGGCGACCGTGAGCTGGTCTGTGGCCTGATTCGGGATGCCCAATTTGGATTGTGTGTCATGTTCGGTCTGGGCGGTGTTATGACCGAAGTCTTTCAGGACGTCGTCTTCCGGCTGGTGCCCGTAACTGCCTTTGATGCTCGAGAAATGGTGGGCGAAATCCGCAATAAAAAAATACTTGGGCCCTTTCGCGGACAGGCGGCAGTAGATATTGACGTATTGTCTAAAATTCTCGTCAGCCTCGGCGAAATCGGGCTGAAATATGCAGAAATCAAATCAATTGACGTTAACCCGCTCAAAATTCGCCCCGATGGCAAACCGGTGGCGGTTGATGCTCTGATTACCCTTAGTGAGAACAAAGCTCTGGTGGAGACACCCTCTAGGAAGAAAAGCCTGGCTAAATTCTTCGCCCCGGATAGCGTGGCGATAATCGGCGCGTCAGGGACACCGGGTAAAGCCGGGAATATGGTCATTAAGAATATCCTTGCCAATAACTATCAGGGCAAAATTTACTTGGTTAACCCCAAGGGCGGGGAAATTCTGGGTCTTCCGGTCACCCCCACCATTGCTGACCTCCCCGAGGGGATTGATATGGCAATCGTGATGACTCCCGCCGAGACCACTGTCCACGTGGTCAGGGAGTGTGCTGTCCGGGGCATCAAATACTTCGTTCTGGCGGCGGGGGGCTTCTCGGAAGTTGACCAGGTGGGAGAGGAACTTCAGAAGGAGCTGATTAAAGTCATTGCAGAGACCGACGTACGGGCTATCGGTCCCAATACATCAGGACATACTTCCACACCGCATAACTTCACTTCCGGCTTCTTCCCGCTGGGTAAAATCCCGCGCGGTAATATTTCTTACATTGCCCAGACGGGCAACTTTGCCACCCACACGATGCGCTACATCGCCACCGGTGAGAACTACGGGGTGGCGCGGGTCATCGGGCTGGGCAACAAGATTGATATTGATGAGAGTGAAGCACTGGAATATCTCGCCGACGACCCTGAGACTAATGCGATATTCATGTACCTGGAAAGTATCAAGCGACCGAGGTATTTTGCTGAAGTCGGACGCCGGGTAACAAAGACAAAGCCAGTCATTTTGCTCAAAGGTGGTAGCACTGGTGAAGGTTCCAAGGCGGCAGTAACCCATACCGCAGCGATGGCGTCAGACGAGCGCATCACTGATGGAGTTATCGCTCAGGCAGGAATTGCCCGTGTTTATGACTACTCACACCTCGTTCTGGCGGCGAAAGCGGTATCCCTTATGCCACTACCGAAGGGAAACCGGGTGAGCTTTCTGGCGCCTTCCGGAGCGATGCTGGTGATTCTGGCGGACCTCTGCGCCCAGCGATGGGGTCTGGCGGTGCCCGACCTTGAAGAGACGACGCGGAAGCGGCTTCAGGACATCAGCCCATCTTACATCAAAATGCGTAATCCGGTGGACATCTGGCCCGCGGCGCTGTTGCACGGTATTGAGTTCGCCTATCGCGAGGGGATTGAAGCCCTGATGAA
>CAZCEF010000009.1:3394-4887 GCA_964497695.1 uncultured Dehalococcoidaceae bacterium
GTGCTTTATGCCGGCAAAGCCTTCATGAATAAAGCCTTGATGCTACTTTTTAAGGAGGAGGGATTGGGGCTGGACGCGGTCTCGGCAGGAGAGATGTTCATTGCGCATTCTGTTGATTTCCCGATGGCGAAAGTCTACTTCCACGGCAATAATAAGTCGGCGGCGGAATTGAAGCAGGCTCTGGAGTGGAAAGTTGGTCGCATCGTTGTTGATAACTTCCACGAGCTTGAGATGCTGAGCGCCCTGACCAAAGAGAAGGGCATCCAACAGGACATTTTGCTCCGGCTCACGCCTGGCATTGACCCCCATACCCATAGATTCATCAGTACGGGAGTCACTGACAGTAAGTTTGGCTTCCCCCTCGTCACCGCTGAAGACGCAATAACCAGGGCGATGTCAGTGCCCAGTCTGAATCTGGTCGGACTTAACTTTCATCTTGGCTCGCAGATTTTGGACGTTGAGCCGTATGTGCTGGCGGTTGGCGTTATTCTGGACCTGGCGGCGAAGATGAAGCCGAAGAATGGTTTTGTGCTCAAAGAGCTGGATATCGGGGGTGGAGTGGGCGTCCAGTATACGCTGGATAACCCGGCACCGCCCATCGCTCTTTACGCTGAGAAAATAGTTGCCAAAATTAGGAGCAAATGTCAGGAACTCAAACTGGCACTGCCCCAGTTAATCATTGAGCCGGGACGGTCAATCGTCTGTCAGGCGGGGGTAGCCCTTTACACAGTGGGGGTGGTCAAAGACATCCCTGGCGTCAGGTGCTACGTCTCGGTGGATGGGGGGATGGGGGATAACATCCGTCCTGCCCTCTACGGAGCGAAGTACGAGGCGGTGGTAGCCAACAAGATGCTGGCTAAAGATGAGAAAAAAGTGACCATCGCCGGCAAATTCTGTGAATCGGCTGATATTTTAATTAGGGATATCGTTCTGCCCGAGATGAAGGCGGGTGATATTCTGGCAGTCCCTGATTGCGGTGCCTACTGTCTGGCGATGGCAAGTAATTATAACGCTTCGCTCAAGCCGGCAGTAGTGCTTGTCCAGAAGGGAAAGCCCTATATCATCCGACGGCGCGAGACCTTTGACGATTTGACCCGATGTGATGTGGCTTAAGGAGGCATTTCGGTGTGGGACGTGGTCGGACAGGATAAGGCAGTCGCCTTGCTGAAGCGAGGTTTGGAGAAGGACTCGCTGGCTCATGCCTATCTCTTTGTCGGTCCCCCACGTGTGGGGAAAATGACGCTGGCGATTAATCTGGCGCAGGCTTTGAACTGTGAGGGGGATGAGCGACCCTGTGGCGAGTGTGTCCCCTGCCGGAAGATAGCTTCGGGGAATCACTCGGATGTTCCGATAATCGGCTTGATAAAGGACGAAAAATCATCCGAGGGCAAACTACGTACCGAGATTGGCATCAATCAGATAGAGGAAATGCAACACCTGGCTTATTTGCCTCCCTTTGAGGGTAAGTATAAAATATTTATAGTAGAGACGGC
>CAZCEF010000009.1:4987-6643 GCA_964497695.1 uncultured Dehalococcoidaceae bacterium
CTGTGGCTTGACTGGTGGCGTGATTTGATGCTGGTCAAAATGGGTCGCAACGAGACGGTAACCAACGTTGACCGGATGAAAGAACTGAATGAGATGGCAAAGAAGTTGGAGTTATGGCAGATTAGGGGATTTATCAACAGCATCCAGGAAGCTGGTGAGCAGCTCAGGCAGAATGCTAACCCGCGGCTGGTGCTGGAGGTATTAATGCTGGATATGCCAGAAAGGGAGGGACGTAGTGAGGGGAAACTCACTACCAAGGTTTAAGATATGGCTGATATTGTTGGTGTCAGGTTCCGAAGGGCAGGCAAGGTCTACTATTTTGACCCGGCCGGTTTAGAGCTTAAGATAGGCAACCACGTTATTGTTGAGACAACTCGTGGGTCAGAGCTGGGCAGAGTGGTCATCGCGCCTCGTCAGGTTTTAGAGAGCGAGTTGACTGAGCCATTAAAGCTGGTGCTTCGTCTGGCTTCACCTGAGGATGTCAAGCGGGCTCAGGAGTTGGAAAACAAAGCGGAAGAAGCATTGATTGAGTGCGGTAAGATGATTAACGAACTTCAGTTACCGATGAAGCTACTCACTGCCGAATACAACCTTGATGGCAGTCGTCTCACTTTTATGTTCAGCGCTGAGGACCGGGTTGACTTTCGTGAGCTGCTCAAGCGGCTGACCAAGCTGTTCAAGGTGAGAATAGAGTTGCGACAGGTGGGCGCCCGAGATGAAGCGAAGCTGGTGGGTGGCTTTGGACGGTGTGGTCGCTTGCTCTGCTGTGCCAGTTTCATTGACGAGTTTGAGCCGGTCACCATTAAGATGGCAAAGGAGCAGGACCTGCCCCTCAACCCGATGAAGATTTCGGGACTGTGTGGTCGCCTGATGTGCTGTCTTAGCTACGAGAGCGACCAGTACCGTGAAATGAAGGAGAAAATGCCGAGGGTGGGTCAGCAGGTAACCACCCATATGGGGGAGGCTAAGGTAGTGGGTATTAATGCCTTGAAGGGCACGGTGCTGTTGGAGCTGGAAGGCGAAGCGACGGTGGAGTTACCGTTGAAGGAGATAAATTTCCAGCGGGTGGACAAGGGCTAGGTTACTGCAGCAGATATTTCTGCCAGTCCATTCGGTTTTGCTGGTAGTGGTGCGGGATGTTGAAGGGGAGGCAACTGGTGGGGTGGGAGGGGTGGCGGACCAGTCTCATCCCGGCTTCTTGGGGTGTTCTCCCCGCTTTCCTTCGGTTGCACGGTACACAGGCGCTGACGACGTTTTCCCAAGTATGTCTGCCGCCCCGGTATCTGGGCAGCACGTGGTCTAAAGTAAGCTGCCTGGTTTCCCTACCACAATACTGGCAGGTATGGCGGTCACGATTGAACACTTCAAAGCGGGTGAGCTTTCTTTCCCGGTAGGGTCGCCGAATAAGGTAGGCAAGCCGGATTACTGAAGGAATCTCAAAAATCTTTGTGGCGGTGTGAATCAAGCCGACGCCGTTTTCCACCATCTCTGCCTTCCCGCAGTGGACCAAAACAACGGCGCGGCGGGCTCGACAGATATTGAGTGGTTCGTAGCTTTGATTTAGAACTAGAACCGGAAGGTTTATTATCTCTCTAAAACTACTCATATGTAAGTCTACCCCATTTTACTAGAAAATTTTTAGCTATGCAAATCTGG
>CAZCEF010000009.1:6743-13772 GCA_964497695.1 uncultured Dehalococcoidaceae bacterium
CCGTTTCTAGAGAGGAATGGTAATCCTAGCCAATGACGCACTACGAACGAGTCCGTACCATGCTTACCACCGGGGAAGTCGCTCGACTTCTCAATGTCCATGTCAGCACGGTGCGCCGCTGGTGCAATTGCCGGAAAATTAAGTCCTACCGCATTGGTCCTCGGGGCGAGTGGATGTTCCGGCGGGAGGATGTTAACCCCTTCCTCTCCAGCAGCAATTCGTAGCCGCCTGTCTCAGTAGGACTGGTCCTTTATCTTTCACGTTGGATGGAGATAAGCACATCGTCTATATTAACCTAAACGGTTAGACAGGCATTAATAATGGCGCAGTTTGGTACTTTGGTACTGTGATGGATTGATTTTTGCCTTGTCGGGCGATAGACTGTAATTGCTTGGTGGCAACATTTGGGCTTTGGTGGTACTATTGGCGGAGAGATGCGGTAAAAGAGTATGGAAATAGAGAGTCAGGTTGCTGACACCGGCAGCGGGGAGCTTGACCGGCTCCTGGAAAAAGTCTACCAGAAGGCAGGATTTGACTTTCGCAGTTATCGCCGCAGTATGCTAGTGCGCCGCCTAGAGAGACGGCTCCGCTCTCTTGGTCTGGAAAATATCCCGGCTTACATGCGCTATTTGGATACTCACCCTGAAGAATACCGCAAAATTCTGGAACATCTCACCGTTAAAGTCAGTGGCTTCTTCCGGTGTCCCTATACCTTCCAGCGGCTGACTAACCTGCTGCTTCCGGAGTTAGTGTCATATAAGAGGGGAAAGGGGGAGCGGGGTCTGAAATTCTGGAGCACCGCCTGTGCCCGCGGGGAAGAGCTGTATTCCATCGGTATTCTGCTTAGCGAGTTTCTGGGCAAGGAAAAGTCGGATTTTGAGACCGCCATCTATGGTACGGATATCAGCCGGAAGGTCTTAAGCGACGCTAAGGAGGGGATTTACTTTGCTGACGACCTGGAAGGTCTTTCTGGTCCTCTCCGCGAGCGCTATTTCAGTCAACACGGACCGGGCTACCTATTGAGGTCGGACATCAGGCAGATGGTTACCTTTGGCTATTATGACCTCACCACTACTGCTGAGCCCCCGGTCAATAACGCCGATTGTATCTTTTGCTGCAACGTCTTGATTTACTGGCAAAGAGCACTTCAGTCGGAAGTGCTGGGCAGGCTTTACGAAGTTCTGGCAACGCCTGGGTATCTGGTGCTGGGGGAAGTGGAGACGCCAACGGCTAACGTGAGCGGAAAGCTGACGTGTCTTGATGAGAAGGCAAAGATATACAAGAAGGTCGGTTAGAGGAGGCAGTGGGCAGGGCTCACTGTTGGGGATAAATAGATGACTATACGTAAGAAGACACTTCTAATCATCGGGGCAACCTTTGTTGGGTTAGTGGTGATTCTCTACTTTGTTTCGCAAAATATCCTGCTGGAGAGTTTCGCCCGGTTGGAGAAAAGGAACACCCGGGAGAACATTGAAAGGGTGGTGACTGCCCTGGAAAACAACATCTCCTTTATTGACGCTACGGCGGACGACTGGGCGAGCTGGGATGATACTTATGCTTTTATTCAGGATAAAAATCCTAACTTCATTAATTCCAATCTGGTTGATGGTACGTTTGTCAATTTAAACCTCAATTTTATGCTTTATATCAATGCTTCGGGCGAAGTAGTGATTGCGAAGGCAGTGAACCTGCATAATGAAAAGGAAATGCCCTTCCCGCAGAGTTTAATTGACCACGTGTTGGCGAGTGAGCTTCTCTGGCGCCACCGGGACATCCAGAGTAGCGTCAGTGGCATTGTTCTCCTTCCGGAAAGTTCGGTGCTCATCGCCTCCCGTCCGATCATCACCAGCGCCGGGCAGGGCCCGATACGCGGGGCGCTGATTATGGGGCGCTATATGGGCTTGGATGAGATTAAACAGTTATCCGAAACCACTTTATTAGCTATCGCTGCTTTCCGTGTGGATGAAAAACGAATGACACCTGACTTTCAGGCGGCACTTTCGGTACTCTCCCCGGCAGAACCAGTCACAGTGCGTTTACTTGGTGAGCGAACCGTGGCGGGATATGCCTTAGTCACGGATATTTACGGCAAGCCGGGCTTCATATTGAGAGCCGATATGCCCAGAGAGATTTACCAGTATGGTCAGACGAGCGTCAGCTATCTTGTTTTCTCCATTGTGCTGGTGGGGATGGTGTTGGGGTTGGGGATTACCCTGCTTTTGGAGAACCAGGTATTAGCGCGCCTGTCTCGTCTAAGCAAAGAAGTCAGTGCCATTGGCACGCGAAGCGACCTCTCGGCGCGGGTGTCTCTGCCAGGGGAGGATGAACTGGCAAAGCTGGCAGATACCATCAACGTGATGATGGAGGGGTTGGAGCTGTCAACACAAGAGCTGCGGAACAAAACCGAGCAACTGGATGTTCAGAATGAAGAGCTTCAAGCACAGAGTGAAGAGTTACTGCTGCAACAGCAGGAACTAATGGTGAAGACACGAGAACTGGAAGAGGTGAGCCAAGCCAAGTCTGAATTCCTCGCCCATATGTCCCATGAACTGCGCACGCCGCTCAATGTCATCATCGGTTTTTCTGAGTTGATGCTGGATAAGGTGCCGGGGCAAATCAATGAAGAGCAGAAGCAGTGCCTCAGTGATATTCTCAATAGTAGTAAGCACCTCCTCGGCTTAATCAATGATATTCTTGACCTGTCCAAGATTGAATCGGGCAAGCTGGAACTTAAGGTAAGAAATATCTCCCTGCCCAATCTGTTGAAAACAGTAAAGAGTATTATGATGCCCGTCATCAGCCCGAGGGAACAGAACTTGGAGGTCTATATTGAGGATGGCCTCCCTCTCGTTCGCGCTGATAAGGACAAAGTGCGGCAGGTCTTCCTCAACTTGCTGAGTAATGCCACTAAGTTTACGCCCGATGGCGGTGAACTCAAGATTGAGGCAGTGAAAGAGGATGGCCGGTGCCGGGTGAGCGTGATTGATAATGGCATCGGTATCAAGAAGGAGGACCAGGGAGGGCTCTTTGAGCCCTTCTTCCAAGCGGAAAAGCCGCTGGTCAAGGGGGTAGGCGGCACCGGGCTGGGTCTGGCAATTGCCAAGCAGATTGTGGAAAGGCATGGGGGTAAGATTTGGGTGGAGAGTGAGTATGGGAAAGGGAGCAAATTCAACTTCACCTTACCTCTGGCAAGTTCCGGAGAGTCAGCGTCAGAGTAAAATAACTATTATCTGAGGTGAGATATGGGTGCCATAAAAATACTGATTGTGGAAGACAATCCGCAGAACATGAGGCTGATGGAAATGACGCTCCGAGGGAAGGGCTATACTCTAGTTGAGGCAACGAATGGCGAGGAGGCACTGGACAAGGCGACCAAGGAAAAGCCTGACCTTATCATCATGGATATGCAGCTCCCAACGATGAGCGGGATTGAGGTCACGAAACGACTGCGACAGATGCCGGAGTTTAGGTGTGCCCCGATTGTTGCCGTTACTGCTTATGCCATGAAGGGGGACAAGGAGAAATTTCTGGAAGCCGGCTGTGATGCCTATCTGTCCAAGCCGATAAACACCCGGGAACTGCCGGGCTTCATTGAAAAAATGCTGAAACAGCGTAAATAATGCTGGAGGGGGCGGACGATGGCAAAGAAGGTTCTAATCGTTGACGATGAGTCAGCCCTGGTCCGACTGATGTCCCAGGTCCTCACCAATAAGGAATACGAGGTAATTACGGCAAGTAACGGGCAGGAAGCGTTAAAGCTCTTTTTTGCTAATAAGCCGGATTTGGTGCTTCTGGACGTGGTCATGCCGGGAATGGACGGGTGGGAGACATGTAAACGCATTCGTGAACTTTCTGATGTTCCTGTCGTTATGCTTACCGGGAAGCAAAAAAGCGAGGAAGACATTGTGCTGGGGCTGGAGTGTGGGGCGGACGATTACCTTCTCAAGCCGATAGGTAATAAAGAGCTGGTGGCGAGGGTGCGGGCGGTTTTGCGCCGTGCCGAAATGGCACCACCGGCAGAAAAGAAGCTGACGTATAGCGATGATTACCTCAGCATAGATGTTCCGGAGAGGAAGGTGATGGTGAAGGGGGAGTGGATAAAATTGACGCCAATTGAATTCAGTTTGCTGGCATTGCTTCTGGAAAATGCCGGACGAATCCTAACTCACCGGCAGTTGCTGGAGAAGGTGTGGGGTTGGGAGTATATTGATGATGTGGACTATGTGCGAATCTATATTTCTCATCTACGCCAGAAGATAGAACCCACACCCAACCAGCCCAGGTACATTATGACTGAATCGGGGGTGGGCTATTTCTTCCAGAAGGTGGGGTAACCGCATTTTTCCTCGCAGAAAGAGTTCATCTTACACTTAATATAATCTGTATTCCAGGGCAACCTTTTCAAGATAACCTACTTCTTGGAACTTTTCTATTTACTCATTGCCCACGAGTTGATATAATCCTAACAAAACTTGAGGGGAATTTTGTTGACCATAAATGTCGGTGCAGCTAGATTTTCTCAAAACAATAGCCTACTTCGCCGGTTTAAATGAGTCTGAGTTAGAGCAAATCAAGAAGCTCGTTTTTGAGAAGACGGCAGAGAAGGGGGAGATTGTCCTCTACGAGGGAGAGCCGGCGGAAGTGCTTTACTTCGTCGTTGGTGGGGTGGTGAAGGTGTTCAAGACCTCGGCGGCGGGGAAGGAGCAGATAATCAGTCTCGCCCGCCCGGGCGACTCCTTTAATGACGTGCCGGTGTTTGAAGGCGGGCTGAATCTCGCCAGCGCCGAAGCCATGATGTCGGTTACTCTTTATGGCATCAGGAAGACTCATTTTAGAAATCTTCTCCGGGAGCATCCCTGGGTAACGCTGAACACGATTCAGGTTATATCCAGTAAGGTGGAGCACCTGGTATCACTGATTGAGGACCTATCTTTCCGGCAGGTGACCGGCCGGGTAGCCAAGATTTTGCTTGAGTATGCCCGAAGTGACAGCGACCGCAAGACCAAACTCACTCAGCAGGAAATGGCGGCTATGGCAGGGACGGCTCGGGAGATGGTGGGGCGGTCGCTGCGAATCCTAGAAGAAGAAGGGATGATTCGGCTAGAGCGGCACCGAATTGTCATTACTGACGAAAAAGCGCTCAAAGAAGAAGCCGGAGTAGTTTGAGATAAAAGTCACAGACAGCAATTGGTTATGGCTCTTATGATAGAAATTGTTTGGAGGGGCAAAATTGGTCGTAATGCCGTCATTTGACCCGAAGAAATGTAACGGGTGCGGTCTCTGTGTCAGCGTCTGCCGGTGTCAGGCTCTGATCCTGGTCGGCAATGTCATTCAGGTAATAGAGAAAGAAGAGTGCGGCTGGTGCACCCACTGCGAAGCCGTTTGCCCCACCGGCGCCATCAGTTGTCCTTACGAGGTAGTAGTGGTAGGGTAGGCTGTCCTTTATTACTACCTCCATTTGGGACAAAAGTCACATACAAAAGCCACCTTCTCACCTAATATTATTATGACTGTAAGTGAGGAGGTGAGCAATGGTAACAAAGGTCAGAGAGCTGGCCCGTGAGGAAGCGAAGCCGGCTAGACCTCATATTCATTACTGGTTGATTGAAAGTGCTCACGGTCCGACGAGTCGGGGAGTCTGCAAGTACTGCGGCGCAGTCCAGGAGTTCCGTAATTCCTGGTTTAATTTGACACCGACCAAGAAGAGGCCGGTCTTAGAGGAGGCTAGCAAGGAAGAGTCAGAAGCTGAGCCTGAGGAAATAGAGCTGAAGGAAGTAGAAGAGGTAGAGTTGGACGAAAGTGAAGCGACCGTCTGAGCCCCGATTTTATCGGGGGGTCCGGCGCTCAAGAGGGGGGAGTTAACCCCCTCTTTTATTTTGGGTTGGTTTTCTATTTATTGTAAGATATTAGTGTGAAGCGAATTGCTGTTCTTGGTTCCACTGGCTCCATCGGGCAGCAGACCTTAGATGTTATTCGTGCCTTTCCCCGGCTTTTTCGGGTGGTGGGGCTGGCGGCGGGGAAAAATGCCGACCTCCTGGTGAAGCAGGTTGATGAGTTCAAACCTGATTTTGTCTGCGGGGAGCAAACTCTTTTGGCGGGCCTGAAGTGCCAGCAACTTTCGCTGGAAGAGATTGCCTGCCACCCCGATGTAGACTTAGTGGTCATCGCCACCTCGGGAAAGGCAGGACTCAGTCCCACACTGGCTGCCATTAGGGCAGGCAAGACCATTGCTCTGGCGAACAAGGAGCCTCTGGTCATGGCGGGCGAAACAGTCACTGGCGAAGCTAAACTAAGTGGTGCCCAAATCCTGCCCATTGATAGCGAGCACAGCGCCATCTGGCAGTGTCTTGGCGGAGAAAAGCAAAAAGCCGTCCGTATTATTCTGACGGCTTCTGGGGGACCCTTCCGTAATTATTCACTGGCGCAGCTGAAAGAGGTAAACGTAGAGCAAGCCCTCAACCACCCCTCGTGGCGTATGGGGAGAAAAGTGACCATAGACTCGGCAACGTTGATGAATAAAGGGCTTGAGGTCATTGAGGCCCACTGGCTGTTCAATATGCCCTATGACCGCATTGAGGTCCTTGTCCATCCCCAGTGTATCATTCATTCTATGGTTGAGTTCGTTGATGGCTCAATCAAAGCCCAGTTGAGCTACCCGGACATGCGTTTACCGATTCAATATGCTTTGTCTTATCCCGGGCGACTTGCCAATATCCAGCTGCCCAAGGTTGATTGGAGCAAGTTCAGTAACCTGACCTTTGAGCCGCCCAATCATGAGGTCTTCCCCTGTCTCAAGCTGGCGATTGAGGCGGGGCGGAGGGGAGGGACCTATCCCACCGTGCTCTGCGCCGTGGATGAGGTTGCCGTGGAACTCTTCCTGTCCCGGCGGATTAAGTTCCTTGATATCCCGAGGTTAGTTGAGCTGACGCTAGAAAAACATGTGAGTACCGCTCGTCCGACGATTGAGGAAATCTGGGCGGCGGATGCCTGGGCAAGGGAGACGGCTCTCAAGCTGGCTGAAGGAGAATC
>CAZCEF010000009.1:13872-16852 GCA_964497695.1 uncultured Dehalococcoidaceae bacterium
GGGACAGTGATGAACCTCCTGCTGCCGGTCCTGCTTTTCTCGGTGGCATTTATGGTGCCACATGACGTTGTTACCGGTCAGGTGGTTGTTTCTGAAGTAGCACTGGATTCGCCGGCAAGTCGGGCAAACATCGCACCTAATGATATCATTCTTGAGTTGAACGGAGAGCCAGTGGGTAGCGTGGGCGATTTGCACCGCTATATCCAGCTTAATCTGGGCAAGAAGGTTACGTTGCTGGTGAAACGAGGTGACACCACGCGAGAAGTCCAGCTCGTGCCCCGGTGGCGACCTCCGACAGGGCAGGGTTCAATTGGTGTCTTGGTGAAGCTCACCTCGCCGGAAACAATGAGGGGGAGTTTCCCCTTCTGGCGGGCAATCCCGCTGGGGGTGAGCGAATGTATTGAAACGTTCGTACTGTTTAAGAACGGCATCATCGGGATGATTATTGGCACGGAGCCAGCGGTAGTTACGGGTCCGGTGGGCATTGCTCAGATTACGGGCGAAGTAGCTAAAGCCGGCATCAGCCCCCTGCTTGAGTTCGCTGCCTTCCTGAGCATCAACCTCGGGATAATCAATATTCTGCCCCTCCCTGCCCTGGATGGCGGGCGGATTGCCTTTGTCCTGCTGGAGTGGGTGCGCCGTGGCAAACGAATATCGCCGAAGACGGAAGGGCTGGTGCATATGATGGGCTTTGCTATGCTCATCACGCTGGCGCTGGCAGTAACCTACCAGGATATTATCCGCATCGTTGCTGGTGAGAGCCTGTTGCCGTAGTGGTATAATATTGAGAAACTCTAAATCCTAAATCCTGAATTCTAAATCGGGTTAGGGAGTGAGTTATTACTTGTATCAAGTGGAACGTAGGCGGCAAGCCTTTGAAGTGGGGTGTTAAACGGGGGGTGAAACTCGCACGAATACAAGAAGAGGGGTGCTAAGAGGCGCAATCGTCCATTTTGTGCGAATAGGGCTTAAGAGGGGCGTAAACCCCCTCTTCCTAATTTCTTCCCCCTTCCCCTACGAGGTACGAGGGGAAGGGGAGAGGGTCAACTCAATACACATGATTAAACGGCGCACCAGCAGACCAATCAAAATCGGTGGGGTGACCATCGGGGGTGGGGCACCAATCGTGGTGCAGTCCATGACCAAGACGGACACCCGCGATGCCCGTGCCACCATTAAACAGATTAAAGAGCTTGAGGCTTATGGATGCGAGCTAATTCGGGTCGCTGTGCCCGACGCCGAAGCCGCTGAGGCGCTAGCTACCATCAAGAAAAGCATTTCCATCCCATTGATTGCTGATATTCACTTTGACTACCGGCTGGCTCTGGCGGCGCTGAAGGGAGGCGCCGACGGACTGCGACTCAACCCGGGCAATATCGGCGAGGCGGAGAAGGTGAAGGTGGTGGCTCTGGCGGCGAAGGAAAGGGGTGTCCCCATCCGCATCGGGGTGAACGCCGGCAGTCTGCCTAAGAGCAACCTAAAGCTCTCGGTTGCTGAGAGGATGGTTGACGCAGCCCTAGAGCAGATAAGTCTCCTGGAAAGCCTGGACTACGATTTGATTAAAGTGTCGCTGAAAGCCTTTGACGTGCCAACGACCATTGAAGCCTATCGCACCATCGCTGATAAGATGCCTTATCCCCTCCACATTGGCATTACTGAGTCGGGCTTGCCGCGGACAGGAGTTATCAGGAGTGCGGTGGGCATTGGCACACTGCTCTATATGGGCATCGGCGATACCATCCGTGTCTCGCTGACGACCCATCCCAGGGAAGAAGTCATTGCGGGCTACGAGATTTTGAAAAGCCTTGACCTGCGACAGCACGGGCCGGTGCTGGTGAGCTGCCCCACCTGTGGTCGCGCCGAGGTAGATGTTGTAGAATTAGCCCGGCGGGTGGAAGCCAGACTTTTGAAGATGGACAAGCCAATCAAGGTGGCGGTGATGGGTTGTGTGGTCAATGGTCCCGGCGAAGCTAAAGACGCCGATGTCGGCATCGCCTGTGGGAAGGGCAAAGCCATCCTGTTCAAGAAAGGGGTTCAGGTGGGGGTGGTTGAGGAAAAAGACTTTTTCACGGCGCTGATGAGGGAAGTGGAGAAGGTGTAGATAACCCGCCAAAAGGAGGAGCTGATGGAAGACGAAGACAAGAAGAAGTGGTTTCAAGACGCAAAGCTCTGGGTAGAGGTGCTGGCAATTGTTGCGTCAATCATTATGTCTGCGTTGGCGCTTTCGAAATCATACGACAGCATTGAAATTGCTCGGGTAAGCATTACGCCAACTCTGGTAGCTGCATATTTCATCTCTTCGAGTATAGACTTCTTAGATGAGCGAGACTCGAAGAAGATAGAAAGGCAGAAGCTTTCTGTTGAACCTCCCAGCGACCCGTTGCAGATAGAAACCAATCGGCAATACGCATGGCTTCTTATAAGAAACAAGGGTTCAGGTTTAGCAAAGATAATTTCTATGGAAATCACCTATTCCCTTGGTGGTGCCCCTGTGTTCAGAAGGCTTGAATGGAAGGAACCTGAAAAGGACCCTAGAACCATAAGTTCTGGTGAAACACTTGCTGTCTATCTCGGGTATTTCTTAGGTAGCCTACAGTTTACTGACAAGGTTAAAGTAGCCTACAGAAATGCGCTAGATGAGACCGAGCCGCCGAAGGAGTTTGCCCCTGACGGAATATCTCTGCACATGAGGAACGTTGCTGAAGTGACCATAACAGCAACACCGAAAATATAATGGAGGGGGCAAACACAGGCGCAGCTTATGAGTAAGACTCGTGTCATTTCGTAATTATTAGAAACGGAGCATAACTAATGCGTATCTCACAGCTATTGGGTAAGACCCAGCGGGAAATACCATCGGAAGCGGATACCGTCAGCCACCAGCTTCTTCTCCGGACGGCGATGATAAGCCAGGTGGCGGCGGGCGTCTATGCCTTCCTGCCCCTCGGGTGGCGCGTCTTCAAGAAGATTGAGCAAATCG
>CAZCEF010000010.1:0-16420 GCA_964497695.1 uncultured Dehalococcoidaceae bacterium
CCACCAAGCGACTCGCCACTGAGTTTGAGCAGGACACGCTTATATTTTACAGCCACTTTCCTTGATACCCAGCTCAAAGCGAGCGAACCGGCTTACTCTAATATTCTCGCCGACTTTGGCAATGACTTCAGCAACCACTTCCCGAATCGTTTTCGTGGGGTCCTTGATATAAGGCTGAAGGAGCAAGCAAGCCACCTGAGGGTCAATATCAGCCCCTTCTGGCATTTCTTCCTTGACAACATAGCGGGGTGCCAGTGCCGCCACCTGCATTGCTAGGTTGTGGGCTAACTCCTTGAACTCGTCAGTACGAGCGACGAAGTCAGTCTCACAGTTGACTTCAACTAAGGCTCCGATGCGTCCGCCGGTATGGATATACGCTTCAACAAGTCCCTGCGTGGTGGCGCGGTCGGCTCTTTTTTCCGCTTTAAGTAGTCCTCTTTCCTTTAAAACTTTGAGTGCTTTCTGGAGGTTGCCCTCAACTTCAATCAGGACATTGCGACACTCCATAATACCAGCTCCAGACTGGCTCCTTAATTCCTTTACCATCTCAGTTGTTATTTCCAAAGCTATTCCTCCAAATATGCTTAGGCTTCGTCAGGAGTGAAAATAAGTGGCGCGGCAGTTTCAGCGGGTGTTGGTTCTGCCGCGGCTACCTCTTCAGCCTGCTTGGCTACGACGGCGAGACTGGCTTTACCCTCAAGTACGGCGTCAGCAATCTTACTGCAGATTAATTTGATGGCACGAATGGCATCATCGTTTGACGGAATCGGATAGTCCACTTCGTCGGGGTTGCAGTTGGTGTCCACCATGGCAATGACGGGGATGCCCATACGCTTAGCTTCCATCAGGGCATTTTTCTCCTTGATCGGGTCAACAATAAAGAGGGCGCTGGGCAGGCTGGTCATCTCCTTGAAGCCACCCATCTGCTTATTGAGCTTGGCGATTTCTTCGGTCAGTTTGAGTGCTTCCTTCTTGGCTAGGCGGCTAAATTCTCCCTTCGTCTGCTGGTCTTCCAGACGCACCAGATGGTCAATACGCGCTTGAATGGTAGCGAAGTTGGTCAGCATACCGCCGAGCCAGCGCTGGTTGACATAAAACATAGCACAGCGCTTGGCTTCTTCCGCGATTGACTCTTGAGCCTGCTTCTTGGTGCCGACAAAGAGGATGATGCCTCCCTGGGCTACCACCTGCTTGATGAAGCTGCTGGCGTTTTCCAGCATGACGACCGTCTTTTCCAGGTCAATTATGTGAATGCCGTTGCGCTTGGTGAAGATATAATTCTTCATCCTTGGATGCCAACGGCCGGTCTGGTGACCGAAGTGAGCTCCAGCCTCTAAAAGTTGCTTGATAGTTGTGGTCGGCGTTGTACTTGAGGTTGTTTCTGGCAAATTACCACACCCCTTTTCTAGATTGTCTGGCAAATAGCTGTCTAACAGTATATCACACCACTTGACAAGATGACAATTGCAGTGCTATGCTTTACACATTAAACGTTAAAGGCTGAGAACAAGACTAGTAAGTCTCATAGCGGGGCGCAGAGAGTCGGGCAAGGTGTGAGCCGATGCCAGCGCGGGGACGGAATGGACTTGGGAGCTGCAAGCCGAATGTCCTTCACATGTGAAGGGCGAGTAGGTTCTGACGCGAAGGGAAGCGTTATCAAATCCCAGGGTATTGTCCTTCGCTTGAGGAGGGCTGTACCTGAAGGAGATATCCTTCACCGGTGAAGGATAAAAAGGGTGGCACCGCAGAAGTTGAGCCTCCTGCCCCTTTAGGGGTGGGAGGTTTCTTTATTCATAAAATAATGAACGGGAGGCGGTAAATGTTAAACCGATGGGACTGGGGTCCCCCCGGGGACCGAGAGAATTAAAATTGAAATCTGAGGTTGACCAAAAACTGACTATTGAAAAGGAGAAAAAATGGAACCAACCAAATTTATGCTGACGGAAAAACAGATGCCTACCGCTTGGTACAACATTCTGCCTGATTTGCCTGAACCATTGCCGCCAGAACTGCATCCGGGTACAGGTAAGCCGGTAACTCCGGATGACATGAAACGACTCTTCCCCATGGCGTTAATCATGCAGGAGTTCAGTCCGGAGCGCTACATTAATATTCCGGAAGAAGTGCAAGCTATCTACCGTCTCTGGAGACCGACTCCTCTGTACCGGGCGTACCGACTGGAAAAAGCGCTGGATACGCCGGCAAAAATCTTCTACAAATACGAAGGGATCAGCCCGGCGGGAAGCCACAAGCCTAATACTGCCGTCGCCCAGGCATACTACAATAAGCAGGAAGGCGTCAAGCGTATGACCACTGAGACTGGCGCCGGGCAGTGGGGTAGTGCCCTGGCAATGGGCTGCATGTTCTTCGATATGGAACTCAAAGTCTATATGGTCAAGGCAAGCTATTACCAGAAGCCCTACCGCCGTGTGCTTATGGAGACCTGGGGTGCCAGCGTTGTACCTAGCCCAAGTCAGGATACTAAAGCCGGACGTGATGTGCTCGCCCGAGACCCGGAGTGTCCTGGCAGTCTGGGTATTGCCATCAGTGAAGCCGTTGAGGACGCGGCGACACATGACGGCACCCATTACTCTCTGGGTAGTGTTCTCAATCATGTCCTTCTCCATCAGACCATCGTTGGTGAGGAAACCAGGAAGCAGATGGAGATGGCAGACGCCTATCCAGATATCATCGCCGGGTGTATTGGCGGTGGTTCCAACTTTGCTGGCGTCTTTCTGCCCTTCATCCGCGATAAGATAAAAGGGAAAAAGCCAAACCTGCGCATCATCTGTGCCGAGCCACAAGCCTGCCCTCATGTGACCAAAGGTGTTTATGCCTGGGACTATGGGGACGAAGCCGGGCTTGCCCCGATACTTAAGATGTACACTCTGGGACATACCTTTGTACCGCCGCCAGTTCATGCTGGTGGTTTGCGCTATCATGGCATGGCACCCATTATCTGTCATCTCTACAAACTGGGGTTAATTGAAGCCCGAGCCGAATATCAGGTTCCGGTCTTTAAGTCGGCGGTGCAGTTTGCGCGCGCCGAGGGCATCATTCCAGCGCCAGAACCCGCTCACTCCATTAAGGTGGTTATTGATGAAGCCCTTGCCTGCAAACAGTCGGGCGAGTCAAAGACTATCCTGCTAGCTTTAAGCGGGCACGGACACTTTGACCTGGCTGCCTACGATGAGTACCTTTCCGGAAAGCTCAAGGACTACGAGTATCCGGCAGAGAAAGTAAAGGAGGCACTGGCTCTCCTGCCCAAGGTACCCTCAGCCTAAGTTCACCAGCGGCAAAGCCATCTCCCCCCTCCCTCGTCTTGGGGGAGGGGGTCTTTATTGCACCGATAGTAGCGCCGTGTTACAATTAAATTAATATGGGAAAGATAAAATTTTTAGCTATTTTGTTCGTCATTATTCTTTCGCTCTCACTACTGGTAGGGTGTACTTTACCTAACATTCTGGCACCAAGTCCGGCTCCCGCCAGCCCGCCAACGGTACCAGCATCACCGCCGGCACCAATTAATCCTACCTGGACGCCTTCCCCCTCACCCAGTCAAACGATAACGCTGCCCAGCATTGCTGATGTTGTGGCAGTGGTCAAGCCATCCGTGGTCGCCATCAACACTGAAGTGGTGACCGCTGACTTCTTCAGCCGACCCTTTACCGAGAAAGGGGCTGGCTCCGGCTGGATTATTGACAAAAATGGCATTATTGTCACCAACAATCACGTTGTTGAAAGTGCCAGCAGTATTACCGTTACTTTAGATGATGGGCGAGCCTTTGATGTTGACACCAAGATGGTTTTCACTGATGTGCTTAATGATTTAGCCATCCTCAAGATTAATGCCCAGAATCTGCCGGCTCTCAAAGTCGGCGATTCAACCAAGACAAGGGTTGGCGACTGGGTAATTGCCGTTGGCAACGCCTTGGGGCAGGGCATCCGCGCCACTGAGGGCATTGTCAGCCGTATTAAAGCTAACTTACCTGTTGACACTGGGCAGACTCTTTACGACCTTATTGAGACTAGCGCCGCCATTAACCCGGGTAATAGCGGTGGTCCACTGGTCAATCTGGCGGCAGAAGTAATCGGCATCACTAGCGCCAAGGTTGCCGCGTCCGGAGTGGAGGGGATGGGTTACGCCATTAGCACTGAGATGGCGTTGCCCATTATTGAAGAGCTAGTCAAAACGGGTTACGTCACCCGACCCTGGCTGGGTGTCTCACTGTATACTGTTGACCAGTTTGCTGTCCTGAGATACCGATTGGGCGTGGACAAAGGGGCGCTGGTTACTGAGGTCGCCTCAGGTAGCCCGGCAGCGAAAGCCGGCTTGAAGGTAGGCGATGTGATTGTTACGTTTGGTGGTAAAGAGATTACCAGTGCTGATGAGATGGTGCGGGCGATACATCAGACTCAAATCGGTAAGTCTATTGAGATAACTTACTGGCGAGGTAAGACCCAGTTCACCACTCAGGCGACACTGGTGGAGAGGCCCCCGCCATCAAGGTAAGCCGCTTTACTCCCAGCACCACCTCATGCCCATCCAGCCGATAACTTTCAGTAAAGACGCCCTCTGGAGGCACTTCCTCCAGCAGTTGCTCGGAAAGTGTCTCCTGCTTGATGTAGTCGGCAAACTCAGCTATCACTTTGCGCAAATAGGCATCTCCGCGGTAGTAGGTTACAATATGGTCGGCGATTTCAAATCCGGCGGCACGGCGCATAGTTTGGAGCCGGCGGACAATTTCGCGTGCCATACCTTCGGCGGCAAGTTCCGCGGGAATTTCGGTCGCCAGCATTACCGTAATATCGCACTCGGAAACGACCGGCCATTCCTCTTTGACCGGCAATTCATCAACTACCTCTAATTCTTTGACGTTGACCTCTTCCAGAACCTGTGAGGCGAGGCGCTGAAGGGCTTCTTTCTGCTCTTTGGTATTTACTTTGACCAGGAGCTTGGTAAGCGGCTGGCGCACTTTGATGCCCGCCTGACTGCGCGCCGCTCTGCCCGTGCTGGAGACCCGCATCACCAATTGAGTTTCCTCCACCAGTTTCTTGTCAATCCGAGTCAAATCGGCAACGGGAAAATCGGTCAGATGCACGCTCTTTGGTTCATTGGGAAATGCCGGGACGACTAGATTCTGGTACAGCTCCTCGGCTAAGAAGGGCATGAAGGGAGCCATTAACTTGGAGAGTGTTACCAGGCACTGATAAAGAGTGGTATAGGCGGAAAGTTTATCAACATCATTTTCACTCTTCCAGAAGCGCCGCCGGCTCCGCCGCACGTACCAGTTGGACAAATCGTCAACAAAGCTCTCTATCTTTCTTCCGGCATCGGTTGGGGCGTAATTTTCCAGCGCAGTATCAACGTCGGCAATAAGCTGGTTAAGTTCAGAAAGAATCCAGCGGTCCAGCTCGGCGTGATTAACTGCCTTTTCTTTGCCTGGCAAGAACTTATCAATATTGGCGTAATTGACGAAGAAGGAGTAAACGTTCCACAGGGTCAGCAGGAAGCGGCGCGTCACCTCAACTATCTGCTCTTCGTCAAAGCGACGCACGTTTCCCGGAGCTGAACCAGTGAAGAAGTACCAGCGCAGGGCATCAGCACCATACTTGTCAATTATTATCCAAGGGTCGACCACATTCCCTTTAGCTTTGCTCATCTTCTCGCCTTTGGCGTCAAGAATAAGTCCGAGGCAGATAACATTCCGAAAGCAGGGTCGGGCAAAAAGAAGGGTAGAAATAGCGTGGAGACTGTAGAACCAGCCGCGGGTCTGGTCTACCGCTTCCGAGATATAGTCTGCCGGGAAACGCCTGTCATCAAACATGGTTTGGTCGTCAAAGGGGTAGTGCCACTGAGCAATAGGCATCACTCCCGAATCAAACCAGCAGTCAATCACCTCGGGCAGGCGTCTCATCTTGCCGCCGCACTTGGCACAGGTGTAGGTGATTTCGTCAACAAAGGGACGGTGCAAATCAAGCTTCTCTATGCCCTCCTTGATTACTGGGGGCGAGATACCGGGCTTTTCGGCGAGGTTCGCCACACTGCCGATACATTCGTAGGCATCACAGGACTCGCAGTTCCAGATGGGAACGGGCGTGCCCCAGTAGCGCTCGCGGGAGAACGCCCAGTCAACATTGTTCTGCAGCCAGTCGCCAAAACGACCGTACTTGATATGCTCGGGATACCAGTTTATTTCATCATTCCCGGCGATGAGACGGTCTTTTACGGCGGTCGTCTTGATGTACCAGCTCTTCTTGACGTAGTAAAGGAGAGGAGTAGCACAGCGCCAGCAGAAGGGATAGGTGTGGCGGATGGTCTCAGCTTTATAGAGTAGACCTTTTTTCTTCAACTCCTGTAGTACCAGTGGGTCGGCATCTTTGACAGACTTACCAGCGAAGGGGTATTTACCAGTCATCTTGCCCTGTAAGTCCACGGGCTGGACAAAATCAAGTCCAAGCTGTTTACCGGCTTCAAAGTCTACCTCACCGAAAGCCGGCGCCACGTGGACAATGCCGGTACCATCTTCCAGTGAGACAAAATTCGTCGCGATGACGGGATAATTGAAGAAGCCAGTCTGTTTCCATTTCATATTTGAAGTCGGCTCTCCACCTTTCTTCCCATCCATGCTTATTACCTTTTCGCCATAGTCCAGTGGGTTGAAGAGCGGCTCGTATCTCAGTTCCACTAGGTCGCTGCCCTTGACTCGGGCAACAACGGGAGCCTGACTCAGACTAACGGCGCCAAGTAGCGCTGTCGCCATTATGAGATAGCTCTCATCTTTCTCCACAATGGAATATTCAGCGTCAGCGGCTACTGCCAGAGCCGTATTGCCGGGGAGGGTCCAGGGTGTAGTCGTCCAAGCGAGAAGATAGACTGGTTTGTCGCCGGTCAAATCAAGTAGCTGCTTGGTGAAGTCAGCCGCTCTAGCGCCGTACAGCTTTCGGATTTTAGGGAGGAAGCCACGCTTTACGTAGAGTGATTTGGCAACTCGGAATTTGATGTACACCGACGGGTCTTCCACATTGTCCTCATAGCCGAGAGCAACCTCATGAGAGCTGAGTGAGGTGCCACAGCGGGGACAGTGGGCAGCTGTCTTGTAGCCCTGATAAATCAGACCCTTGTCCCACATCTGCTTAATTGCCCACCAGGCGGTCTCAATGTATTTACTTTTCATAGTGATGTAGGCATTTGGCAGGTCAATCCAGAAGCCGATGCGCTCGGTAAGGGCTTCCCACTCCTTGAGGTAAGTAAAGACACTTTCCCGGCATTTGGCGTTGAACCGTGCCACGCCGTATTCCTCAATCTGCCCCTTGCTGGTAAAACCGAGTTCCTTTTCTATCTCCAGTTCCACGGGTAAGCCATGCGTGTCCCAGCCGCCAATGCGGGGAGTATAATAGCCTTTCATTGCCTTATAGCGCGGAATGATATCCTTAAAGATGCGCGACAGGACGTGGTGGATACCTGGCTTGCCATTTGCCGTGGGTGGTCCTTCATAAAGGGTGAAGCGCGGTCGCCCCCGGCGAGAGTCCACGCTCTGCTCAAAAGTCTTGTTTGCCTGCCACCACTTCAGTATCTTCTCTTCAATTTGCGGCAGGCTGAACTTATCACTAACCGGACGGAACATAATTAGTTCACCTCTTATATACAAGAAATCCCGTCCCCCATCAAGGGACGGGAAATCGGTTTCCCGTGGTACCACCCTTTTTCCCCGACATAAGGCGAGGCACTCTTCAAGGCACAGCCAATGCCTTCGTTCAGATAACGGCTGACACACCGACCAAGTCTACTCGTCCTTCAGCTGAAGGACTTTCGGTTGGTGGCTCAGGAGGGATTTTCAGAGGTCGGTCACATCTGCTTTCACCGGACCAGACTCGCTGGATGCCGATTATCCCTTACTCGTCTCCGTCTTCGCCTTTATGGCTAAAAGGTTAGCACACTCGTAAAAGGAAGTCAAACAAAGGCAGTGGGGTGCTCTTTCCCAGCCTACTCGGGCAATTCTTGGTTCTGGCTCTTCTGGTAGTAGTCGCGGATATACTTGGCGATTTCAACGGCGGTGGCAGTGAGGGGAGCCGCCAGGAGCAAACCCCAGAACCCGGCAATATAGGCCCCAACAACCAGGAGAACTATCAAGACAGCAGGGTGGATATTCAGATAGGCACCGTGAATTCTGGGGACAAGCAGAGTGTTCTCCGAAAGCTGGACGACCAGAAAAATCAGGATAACCCAGATGACTTTATCCGGGGCGATGGCTAGGGTAACGATGGTGCTGATTGCGCCGCTAATCCAGGGACCCAGGGTCGGGATTAGTTCACCGATGCCTGCCAGAAGGGCTAAAGCCGGGGCATAGGGTATTTCCAGTATTAGCAACCCAACAAAGGCGAAGTAGCCCACAACCAATCCCAGCATTAGCTGGGCGCGAATCCAGCTTCCCAGCACCTTTTCCACAATCGCCATAATATTCCGAGCGTGCTCAGCAGCCCTTACGGGGAAGGCGGAATAGAAGGCTCTCTTAAACCTCTCAGAGTCCTTCATGGTGTAGAAAAGGAAGAGAGGTAAAGCGCCCAGCCCAAGAAGGATACTGAAGGTTTGCGGCACAAAGGAAACCCCTCTGAGAAAGGCGTCTCTGATGTTATTGCCGAGGGCGATGCCGGCATCAACCAGAGCTTTATCTATTTCCTGTCGCATTTCCAGAGGCAGTTGCTGCCGGAGCACTTCAAGCCACTCCTGTATGCGGAGTGTGCTCTGGGCAAAGAAGTAGGGGGCGTGTTCCAATAGGAGTGGCGAAATGTCAATGACCAGCGTCACAATGTAATAGGAGAAAGCCCCAATCAGCCCGGTCAGTACCACAAAGACAATCAGGATGGCGGAAATGCGTCTGAATTGAAACCAGTCCTTCGGACTGGGCAGTCTTTTTTCCAGCCAGGAGACGATGGGCATCAGGACATAAGCGATTACCAGACCGAGAATGAAGGGGAGTATCGCCATCCTCAGCAGGTAAACAAGCCACACAGCTGCGGCTAGTCCCAGTATTAACAAAACTAGACGCCAGTGCTTAGCCACACCTCGGGAAATGACTTGCGGGCGGCTGGTTTCGCCGACTGTTTGGTCGGGTATGGAATAGGGGTCTGACGACTTATTCAGTGGCTGCCTTCCTCATTCCCAGCTTTTCCTGGACCTTCGCGCGAGCTTCAGTGGCGGCTTCCTTGGCTTTTTCAGCCACTTCACCGACCTTCTCTTTGACCTCTTCCGCCTTTTGCTTAATCATGGCTCTGGTTTCCTTGCCAGGTCGGGGTGCATAGAGAAAGCCGACGGTAACACCAATCGCCGCGCCAACCAGAAAACCGATAGCAAAGCTCATTGCGGTATCTTTGTTTTCTGCCATTTTAACGTCCCTCCTTTCTTCCGCTAAAGCGACCGACCAGCTTGAAGACTTGAAAGACACCTTGAACAATTGAGGCGAAATAAGCTAAGGGTGTGGCTATCAGGTCTTTGAAACATGAGGAAATATCCTCGGCAGTTTTGGTGGTGGTCTTCACCGATTTGATAACAGGCATCAATTTGCGGTAAAGTATGAAACCCAATATTCCAAAGAGAATAACAACAATAGTCGCTGCCAGACCAAAAATAACAATGACCAGGTCCCGAAGCCACTCGATACTCACCGGACGTACCTCCCTTGATAAATTGTCCTATTTGCATTGTATAAGGCTTTTGGGACGGTGTAAAGAGGCAAGATTAAATCTGAGAATGGGTTTCTAAGAAAGGGCGTCGGCCCTCTTCTAAAACCTTCCCTTTCCTCTTGTCAAGGGGAAGGGGATAGGGGGATAGAGTCTTCTATGAAGTACGCCAGCTTGACACCCTATGCCAAGTTCCTTAATATGCCAGTATCAGGAGGTCAGCAATGTCAACCGAGAAATTTACCGTGTCCGGAAGTCAGCTGGTGGAGAAGATAAAACAGCTTATTCACGAAGGCAATATTAGGCGAGTCCGTGTCCTGCATGAGGGGAAAACAGTACTGGAAATCCCGCTGTCAATCGGGGCGCCGGTGGTGGCGGTGGGCATTATAGCCGCCCCGGTGCTCGCTGCTCTGGGTGCTTTTGCCGCACTGGTTACCGAGTGTACTATTGAAGTGGAAAAGATTGAGCCCAAGAAATAGAGATGACTGAGATTATTCTGGCAAGACACGGCGAGACCGAGTGGAATGTATCTGAGATATTCCGCGGTCGGGCAGACATCGGTTTGAACCAGACAGGGATAAGACAGGCGGAATTGCTGGCAAAGTATCTAAGCGATAAAAAGATAGAGGCGGTTTACTCCAGCCCCTTGAAGCGAGCACTAAAGACTGCCGAGATTATTGCTACTTATCACCAGCTTAATGTTGAAATTGCACCTGGTCTTAACGATTTTGACTTTGGGGAGTGGAATGGTCTCGCGCTCCGGGAAGTAAAGGAGAGGTATGCGGAGGTTTTTGCTGAATGGGCACAGCACCCGGAGAAGGTAAAGATACCTGGTGGGGAGACTCTGGACGGGGTAAGAGAAAGAGCGGTGAAGGTGGTAGCGGAGGTCATCAAGAAACACGAGGACTCAATAGTGCTTGTCTCCCACCGTGTGGTGAGTAAGATCCTGATTTGTGCCCTCTTGGGGCTGGACAATTCTCACTTCTGGAATATAAAAGTGGACACTGCCGGCATTACAATATTCAACTATGAAAATGGTCGGTTTATCCTCACCAAACACAATGATACCTCATTTTTGGAGCCTCTCCACAAAGCGCCCCTCAGGGACTTCTAGCTCAAGATTGCCTTAGTTACCTATTGATTAATTATTTTTTCGTGCTATACTGTAGAGCAACCACCGGGAGGGTAAGGTGAGGGGCAAAGATTTACTTTCCATATCCGACTTGAATCGTGAAGAAATAAAGTCGCTGATTTCGTCAGCGGTAGATATGAAGCAGGGTAGCTGGACATCTTCGCTCAGTGGCAAGGTATTAGCCCTTCTCTTTGAAAAGCCTTCCCTCCGAACGAGGGTGAGCTTTGAGGTGGCGATGCGCCAGCTGGGTGGGGAATCGCTTTATCTTTCCCCGGAAGAGGTGGGCTTGGGCAAACGAGAGTCAGTGCCCGATGTAGCTCGCGTCCTCAGCCGTTATGTGGATGTAATTGCGGCGCGCACCTTTGCCCACAGTACCGTGGAATGCCTGGCAAGCTATTCCAGCGTGCCGGTAATCAATGCTCTCTCGGATTGGGAGCACCCCTGCCAGGCGCTGGCTGACATTATGACTATCTACGAAAAGAAAGGTGAGCTGGAGGGCTTGGCCTTAGCCTACATTGGCGATGGCAATAATGTCGCCAACAGCCTTCTGCTGGCTTCAGCCCTTACTGGTATAAGTTTCCGCATTGCTTCTCCAAAGGGATATGAAGTTCAGGACAAGGTTTTGAAGCTGGCTCAAGAGTATGCCAGTGGTGCGGAGATATTCGGCACGGAAGACCCCGCGGTAGCAGTAAGAGGGGTGGATGTGGTTTACACTGATGTCTGGACGAGCATGGGGCAGGAGGCAGAGGCAGAGAAGCGGCGTAAGGTTTTTGCAAGGTACCAAGTAAACAGTGAGCTTCTAGCCTTGGCCAAGGAAGACGCCATACTGATGCACCCTCTGCCGGCCCACCGCGGTGAGGAAGTCTCGCCAGACATTCTGGACAGTGAGCAATCGGTAGTCTTTGACCAGGCAGAGAACCGGCTTCACGTTCAGAAAGCTCTGCTGGTGGAAATGCTGGGTGGTCTGGAGATACTCGGCTAGCACCTGCACTTGGGGAGGTTGTGGTGAGCAAGCCTATGGTGGCGATTGTTGGTCGGCAGAATGTTGGTAAATCCACCCTTCTCAATCGGGTCGTGGGGAAACCGCTGGCAATTGTGGAAGACCTGCCGGGCACCACCCGCGACCGTATATTCGCCAACGTTTCTTGGCAAGGAAGGGAGTTTACCATGGTGGATACTGGCGGTCTGGAACTGGAGCCACGCTCCACCATCTCCCGGCAGGTGCAGTCGCAGGTGGCAACGGCGATTGCTGAGGCGGACGTCATCATTTTCGTGGTGGATGTGCAGGATGGGGCGGTACCTCTGGACTTTGAGATTGCTAGCCGACTGCGCAAGGTGAACAAGTCAGTAGTCTTAACGGCAAACAAAGCGGATAACCCCAAGTTGGAAGACCAGGCAGTTGAGTTTTACCGGTTGGGTCTGGGCGAGCCGGCAGCCATTAGTGCGTATCACGGTCGCGGTACGGCAGAACTGCTGGACAGAATTGTCACGCTATTGCCGCCGCCCACTCCGGTTGAGACCAAACCTGAGGTAATGAAGATAGCCATCGTGGGGAGACCGGGAGTGGGCAAATCAATGCTGTTAAATGCTCTGGTCGGTAGTGAGCGTGTCATCGTGGGTGACATTCCCGGAACAACCCGCGATGCGATTGACACACTGGTTGACTTTGATGGCAAAAGTGTGCTACTTATTGATACTGCGGGCATCAGACGGAGGGGACGGATAGGGGTGGGAGTTGAGAAGTACGGTGTCATCCGTGCTCTGCGTGCCATTGACCGGGCAGATGTTGTTCTGCTAATTTTAGATGCCAGTGAGGCGGTAACTGCCCAGGACGCGCATATCGGTGGCTACATTGAACAGGCGGCGAAGGGAGTGGTGGTCGTCGTCAATAAGTGGGACCTGGTTACCGAGAAGAACAAATCGGAGTGGACGAAATACATTAAGAGCGAGCTGAAGTTTATGGACTACGCTCCGGTACTATATACCTCGGCGAAAGTAGGTGAGGGAACCGATAAAATTCTGCCCCAGGCTCTTCAGGTGTTTCAGGAGAGGCAAAAGAAAGTAGCGTCGGCTGAGGCTGATGAGGTAGTCAGAGAGGCGGTTGCCGCTCATATCCTCCCCCGACAGGGGAATAAAATCCTCAGGCTGTTCAAAGTCGCCCAGACGGCGGTAAACCCGCCGACATTTACCTTTTCCGTTAATGACGCCAGGCTAATTCACTTCTCTTATCGGCGCTACCTTGAGAATAAGTTACGCCGGGCATTTGGCTTCACCGGTACACCCATCCGACTGGTCTTTAAGTCTTGAGGGGAGCGATGATTATTGCCAAATTTGTCGCCGTGGTTCTGGTAAGTTATCTGGTGGGCTCAATTCCCTTCGGCCTGATGATAGCCAAGCGAGCGAGTGGCATTGATGTCCGCAGTTACGGTAGCGGCAAAATCGGTGCCACCAATGTTCTCCGTGTGGCGGGTAAGAAAGCGGCGGCACTGTCTTTAGTTCTTGATTTGCTGAAGGGCACACTAGCTGTCCTTTTTGCCGGACTGGTATTCAGCGGAGACTATTTGTTTATCGGCAACAATACTTTCTGGCTGGCAAGGAGCGCTCAGGTGCTTGGTGCGCTGGTGGCGGTCTGTGGTCATAAGTGGTCCATATTCCTGAGATTTCAGGGGGGGAGGGGTGTCGCCACTTTCTTCGGCGGGCTAGTGGCACTCTGTCCGGTGGCAGCAGTCTTTGGTGGTGAGGTGCTGTTTATCGGGGCAGGGTTGACGAGGTATATGTCGCTCGGCTCAATTGCTGGGGCAGTGGGCACGTACGCCATTCTGGTTCCCCTGACCATTTTCGGTGGCTTTCCAATTGAGTACCTCATTTATGCGCTGATTGGTGCCATATTTATCATTGTGGTGCACCGCGATAATATTATCCGTCTGCTGACGGGTAAAGAGCGTAGGCTGGGCGAACAGGTTCAGGTAAGCGATTCCGCCACACCAAGCAATTAATAGGAGATTTCCAGGTTAGTGTGATAACATAGGGTAAGCCGTGCTTAATATTGCCATAGTCGGTATTACCAGTTGGGGGACAACTCTAGGGGCGATTACGGCTCAAAAGGGTCTGCGGGTAAGGCTGTGGGCACGAACTGAGGAAGAAGCAGAGAAAGCGGGGAAGAACGATAATGACGACCCGTCCTACATCCCCTTTCCTCCTCACCTCCTGATCACGACCAACTTGAAGGAAGCCTTAGCTGATGTCAAAGCGGTCATTCTGGCGGTACCGTCTCAGGCGATGCGCGAAAATATTAGGCAGGTTTCCCCTCATCTGAACAAGTCAATGATTGTGGTCAGTGCTGCCAAGGGCTTGGAGATTGGCACTGGCAAAAGAATGTCTCAGATTATCGCTGAGGAGATAAACCCGCGTTTCCGGTCCAATATCTGCGTCATTTCTGGCCCCAATCTGGCGCGAGAAATCCGATGGGGGCGACCCGCCGCGACGGTGGTGGCAGCTGAGGATATTGAAGTGGCTAGAAAGGTGCAGAGGCTACTAACAACGCCTAACCTCTGCGTCTTTACCAACACTGATGTCATCGGGGTGGAGTTGGGGGGAGCTTTAAAGAATATCATTGCTCTGGGGGCAGGCATTGCTGATGGTTTAGGTTATGGTGATAACACAAAAGCTGCCTTTGTCACTAGGGGTCTGACCGAGATTACCGCTCTGGGGGTGGCGCTGGGAGCGCATCCGCTGACTTTTTCGGGACTGGCTGGTCTGGGTGACTTGGTTGCTACCTGTGCTAGTCCGCTGAGCCGGAACCATTATGTGGGGGTAGAGCTGGCAAAGGGGCGGGAATTGACAGAGATTCTCAGTTCAATGGACGGGGTAGCGGAGGGGGTGAGCACCACTCTGGTTGCCCGGAATTTAGCCCAGAAGCTCGGGCTGGAGATGCCGATTACGGAAAAAATTTATCAGGTGCTTTATGAAGACCTTGAACCGCGGCAGGCGGCGGAGCAGATGATGGGAGCTAACGTGACCCACGAGCTCGTGGGGCGGAAGTGGAAATTATTCTCTTTCTTCAGAAGAAGAAGGAGACGGTCTCAAAGTAGTTAGTTCTGATTTTTTGAGGTGCCCTATCCCCTTTATCCCCTTCCCCCAAAGATTGGTGTGGGGAAGAGGGAGGGAAATGAGAGGGGGCTGACGCCCCTCTTAAATACCCCACATAATTTTGTGCCTGTAGATTAGCTACTCTCCTTTTCTCTCGGTATCTTCTTCGCTGGTCCCAGGGTTTTTGCCAGCTCCTCAAATAGCTGGCGCTGTTCTCTGGTGAGTGAATCTGGCGTGGCAACGAAAAGCCTGACCAGCTGGTCGCCGTGACCGTTTCGATGCAGGCGGGGCATTCCCTGGTTCTTCAGTTTGAAAACCTTGCCGGTCTGGCTGCCGGGTGGAATACGGAGTTCGGCTTTGCCGTAAAGAGTAGGCACCTCTACCTCCGTCCCCAGCGCCGCCTGCGCGAAGTTAATTGGCAACTCGTAAAGGATATTATCGTCTTCACGCGTGAAGAGGTCGTGCTTCTCTACCGCTAGTGTGATATATAGGTCGCCAGTGGAACCGCCTCTCGCCCCAGCATCCCCCTCCCCGGTAAGGCGCATCTGAGAACCGTCTTCAATACCCGCCGGAACAGCTACTTTGAGTCGCCGATGATGTTTCTCCCTGCCGACACCGCGACATTGCGGGCAGGGCTCGGTGATAATCTTGCCCTCACCCTGGCAGCGGTTGCAGATAGTGGTGTTGATAAAGCGACCAAAGAGGCTCTGCTGAACGCGGCGTATCTGCCCGGAACCGTTACAGTTGGGACACTGGCTGGGCTGGGTACCGGGTTTAGCACCTACCCCGCGACATTGCGAACATAGCTCTGTCCGAAGGATTTCAATCTCTTTTTCACCGCCGAAGGCGGCTTCTTCAAGGGTAACGGTAACCTCGGCGTGTAAATCGGCGCCACGCTGGGGTGCCCGACGGGTGGTAGCCGTCATTCCGCCGAAAAAGGCGTCAAAGATATCACCAAAGCCGCCGAAGTCAAAGCCCTCAAACCCGCGGGCAAATAGCTCCTCCGAACCGCCGTGCCCGAACCGGTCGTAGGCGGCACGCTTGTTGGGGTCAGAGAGGACTTCATAGGCTTCATTGATTTCCTTGAACTTGCCCTCTGCGCCATCCTCACGATTGCGGTCAGGGTGATACTGAAAAGCCAGCTTGCGGAAAGCTTTTTTAATTTCTTCCTCAGAGGCGTCTCTCGGGACACCCAGGATATCGTAATAATCTCGCTTTGTGGTCATGGTCTTTGCATTCCAGTCGGAAATTACCCAATTATATCGTACTAGCCAGTCTCAGGGTTGTCAAGGAAGGGCAGGGGGTATTGACCGACCGAGCTGGAGCGCACTAAGTGACCAATTGATTTGGACTTTTTGAAGCTAAATAAATTTTTTAGGGAAACGAATCAAAGCTAGTCAGGCGTGATTGGTTTTTGATGTTATGTAGATGCTTTATGTGAATGGGGGAAGCTGGATTCCGGCTTTCGCCGGAATGACATTTTGGTAGACGGATTGCGTCCTCCTTCTAGCGAAGGAC
>CAZCEF010000011.1:0-5318 GCA_964497695.1 uncultured Dehalococcoidaceae bacterium
TGCCATCCGCAAGGGCATAGCCAGCATAGATTCTTAAAAATAACCCCGCTAAATTTAGGTTATTTCTAACTCCTCAACCTATTATAAATAGGCAAATATTTCTGTTGACTGGGAGCCTTAGTCCGACATATCCTAAAGAAGACCCTCATTGAGGAGGTGATAGATGGCGAAAGGAAAGCTACTGGTGATTTCAACTAAGGGCAAAGCCTTTGACCGAGGTCAGCAGTACGGCTCTCAGGCTCATAAGCTGATAAGAAGAAATGTGGTAGTCTACTTTGATATGTGGCGGACTCTCTGGGGAGCCCAACGTTCTGAGATGCTAAAGAAAAGCCAAGAGCTAATTCCAGTTATCGGTGAGTATGATGCGGAAATAATGGCGGAACTGGAGGGGATTGCGCAGGGGGCAGGCTTGTCTCTTGAAGAGGTGGTGGCGATTAACGCCCGATATGAGATTAATTCCAGCTTTGGGTTTGGTTTCCCAGAGATTGGTGGTGAGTGTACCTCAGTGGTGGCTTTGCCTGCGGTGACCAGAGAGGGACACACTATCATTGGGCAAAACTGGGACTGGTTACCCCGATTTCAGGAGTTAAACGTAATCTTGGAGGAAGAGCGGGAAAATGGACCCAACGTGGTTACCGAGACGGAGGCGGGGATTCTGGCACACCGCGGGATAAATTCGGCAGGGGTAGGGGTCTGCTTTAACGGTCTGGCGTCAAGCCGGGACAGCTTCGGAGCAACGGTGCCATTTCTTCTCATGATGCGGGGCATTCTTAACGCTGAAAATTTTACTCAGTCGCTTTGTGCTGTCCTGCGGGCTAAGGTTACCTTTTCCGGGAATTATGCTATTGCGGCGAGGGGCGGCGAAGCTATTGACCTTGAGGTCTCGCCGGTTGATGTTGGTTGTGTCTATCCCGAGGGAGGCATTCTGACCCATAGCAATCACTTTCTTGCCCTGACTAACCGCGCCGGTATGTCTGACATAATAAAGCGACTATACCCCGATACCCTCTTCCGTTACCATCGTGCCCGCGAGCTTCTGGAACCGGACAGGGGGCATATTGATGTGGCTAGCTTCCGGCGCGTGTTTAGTGACCATTTCAGTTATCCGCAATCTATCTGCCGGCACACTGACCCCAAGGCGGAAGGGGTAAAGCAGTGGACGACCCTCTTTTCTATGATAATGGACTTGGATGAGCCAGCGCTCTATATTGCTGAGGGGTTACCCTGCCAGAATGAGTACTATAAAATCTCACCGCCAATTCTGCGTCAGTGTTAGCCCAGTTGCTGTGGTTTGCCTTCCTCACACCCGTCTGTTACAATGCACAATTAAGATGCTTACTTCAGTCAGATAGGAGGTGCCTATGGCGAAGTACTGGTTTGACCATGTTCATCTGGTAAGCAAGGACCCGCTGAAAACGGCGGAATTTTATGAGAAAAGCTTTGCCAGAAAAGAAAGCGTGAACACACTACCCGATGGGCGGACGATTGTATCCCTCTCTTTTGACAGGGCGTCAATCAAAATAACTAACCCCAGAGCTAAGCCCCTTGTCCCCAACACCCTTCCTGATGGCTGCGGATTGGAGCACTTCGGGATAAGGACGGATAACATTGAGAAGACGGTAGCTGAGCTGAAGGCAAAAGGAGCAAAGTTCGTCCAGGAAATTACTCAGGTTAACCCGAAGACCAAGATAGCCTTCTTCGTCAGCCCGGAAAGCATTCTGATTGAGCTTTTGGAAGTGAAGGGGTAGGCGTCATAAATCATTTCCGCTATTCCAGATAATCGTCCACCATCTGTCTCACATATTCCGCAATGGCAGGTGCTGAAGTCAGTCCCGGTGACTCAATTCCAATGAGGTTGATAAACCCGGGCAGACCTCTTTCGCTTTCCTCTTGAATAACGAAGTCCTTGAAGCTGCCGCCCGGTTCTTGGAGCTTGGGTCTGATCCCTGTCATCTCAGGCTCCAAATCATCAAGCTCAATGAAAGGCAGAATTTTTCGGGCGGACTCATAGAAGGGCAATTTACTGCGGGTATCCACAGTGTAGTCAAGTCCATAGATGTAGCAGACGTTGGGTCTGAGCCGCATCCGACCTTTCAAATAACCACCTTGATTGGACTGACAGAAGTTTGACGGTGCAGGAATGATACTTTATCATAAAATGGCGACTTCATAAGAGAGGATATCAATGAAACATAATCAGTATCAGGTCTTGATTATTGGTGCCGGCATTACTGGGCTAACTATTGCCCGTGAGCTTATTAAACAGGGAGCCGAAAGCATTTTGATTCTGGAGAAAGAATCCTCCCCGGGCTTGCATGCCAGTGGGCGGAACAGTGGTGTGCTTCATGCCGGCATGTATTACACACCGGATTCACTCAAAGCTAAGCTCTGCGTTAAGGGAAACTGGATGATGAAAGAGTTCTGCCGGCAAAAGGGACTCACGCTAAAAGAGTCAGGCAAAGTGATTCTAGCACCAACTCCCGCCGAATTTGAAGCGCTTCAAGACCTGAAACGTCGCGCTGACGCTTGTGGGGCACGCGCCCTTTTGATTGATAATAAAGAACTTCATGAGATTGAGCCATATGCCGCTGACTGCGAGCAGGCTCTCTTTTCACCTGATACCGCTGTCATCCGGCCGATTGAAGTACTAACCGCCCTGGCAGAGGAGATAACAAAGTCAAGGAAAGCTACCATCTGGTATAATGCTGTTTTCACTGCACCTGCTGGCGAGCATCAGGCGCGAACTTCGCGTGGAGTAATACATTTTGAGAAATTCGTCAATGCTGCAGGCTCCTATGCTGACCGCATTGCTCATCAGTTCGGCCTAGCGGGCGAATACCGCCTTCTACCCTTCAGAGGAACATACAAGAAGCTGATTCCTCACCGAACTCACCTTGTTCGGGGGAATATTTATCCTGTTCCTGACTTGAGAACACCTTTTCTGGGAGTCCATTTTACCAGAAGTGCCGAAGATGAAGTCTTGATTGGCCCTACGGCGATGCCCGCTTTCGGCCGAGAAAATTACCGGGTATTTGAGAAATGGGGATGGGAAACAGCGGGGATTCTGGCCCGGGATTTGATATTATTGTTTCAGAATCGCTCGTTCCGCCAGGTTGCTCTGACCGAGCCCAGAAAATATCTAAAGCGATTTGTCTTCAAAGAGGCGAAAAAACTGGTGCCGAACCTAGAGCTAAAAGATCTCACGGAGACTGAACATGTGGGCATCCGTCCCCAGCTTATTCACTGGCCGACCAGGACACTGGTCATGGATTATGTGACGCTTCGCTACGGTGACTCCCTTCATATCCTAAACCCGATTTCTCCGGCATTTACCACATCAATGGCATTCGCTAAAGATGTAATCACTGAGTTTCTCAGTGGAGCCCGCGGGATGAGTTAAAATAACCTAGAAATCTAGCCGACAATCCCCTACTGGAAACAGGTTTTCTATATTGAAGCAAGGAACTGCCAGTAGTTGGGGGCGACGAGTTATCGCAGTCTGTACACCAATGACGAGGTGCCAAACGGAAAGCTCATTCTCCTTACCCCTTGCCATCAGCGTATATAGTTGTTCGACTTCACTTTTGTCAGTGGCGACGATGAGTTTGCCTATCCTTTTGTGGCCGATGCTGTACTTGGCGCCGAGGTCATAAAGGAGGTGTCGCCCGCGGACGCAGAGTCGGTCTTTAAGCGAGCCGGGCAGGTAATAGACGCCGGAATGAATGACACCGCTGTGCCGGCTGCTGGTCTCTTGTCCAAAGGTCTCATTCTTTTCCAACACATAGACGGCGCGGTTCTTGCGGGCGACCTCGGTAGCAATAGCCAAGCCGATGACCCCGGCGCCAACTATGGTAACATCAGTTTTGTCCGACATCTTTTCCCTCTAGGGTCGTTTGCCGATGTCAACCGATATCTCAAGTCGGGAAGCGCCCCGGATAATGGTTAACCTGGTTTTATCGCCTGGGCTCTTATATTCCCCAAGGTACGAAGTAAAGTCGCCAACGCTTTTCAGGGCTACCCCATCCATGGCAGTAATGATGTCCCCGCCTTTAACCCCCGCTGCCTCTGCCGGACTTCCTGGCGTTGGTCTCTCCACCAGAACGCCGTTTGCCGAGTCCAAAGCTCGGCTCTCTACCATCCGGGGGCTAAGGTCGGTGATTTCAACCCCTAGCCACGGGTAATCATAGTACCCGTTGGTGATGAGGACAGTAGCCACTCTCTTGAGCTTGTTGGAGGAAACGGCATAATAAATGCCATCGCCTTCGCTGGGATTAACCCTGGCAATCACCAAGCCAATCACACCTCCAGTGGAATTTACCAGAAGACCGCCAGAATTGCCATAATTCACCGCGGCATCAAACTGAATTAGATTGGAAATCCAGCGGAACTGCGTATCATATTCAATGCGAGCAAACCGGTTTGCGCCACTAACAATGCCCGTGGTCAATGTCTCGGGTAGGTCAAGGGGGCTGCCAATGGTTGCCACGGGGTCGCCAATATTTACCTTATTTGAGTCAGCGAGGGGCGGCGGCGCAATATTTAGCTTATCTTCCAGTGTCAGGACGGCGACATCGCTGTAGGTTGAGCCAGCGACTTTAACTGCGCGCGAGACTCTGCCATCGGCGGTGATGACATAGACATCGGTCAGCCTTTCAACGACGTGCTGGGCAGTGACCACATGGGAGTCCCGGTCAAGAATAAACCCGGAACCAATGGTCCTGTCTCCCGTGCTGATTCTAACCACTGCCTGACGGACATTCTTATAGATTTCACTGGCATCTATCACCAGTTCCGAGATTTCGGCGGTGGCGGTGCCTACTTTGTTTTCCAGAGTATCAATCCTGGTGTTCGCGCCGCTTATCTCGGTTTTGAGAGTACCAATGTCATTTACCGTGCCACCAATTTCCTCTTCTAGGCGGCTCGCTTGAGTTGTTATTTCGGCTCTAATCACGCCAAGCTCTTCGTTCACCTCAGCAAGCTGGGTCGCCTGTTCCACCTGTAAATTGAATAGTTGTTCACTCAGCGATTCGGACAGCAGGGTAATCTGCTGGTTGAGAGTATAAGAGTAATAGCCGAGCCCGCCGCTGATGATGGCGAGGAGAATCAAAATAGTAATAATTATCTTGGTAGCCATACTCACTCCTTCCTGAAAAACCACGATATTGAGCCTATTCTAATCGGTTACGAGCTAATACTGCAACTTGCAAGGAACGAACTTTACGGCTTTTGGGCGATTATACTGGCGATAGCACGTTTATCGCCTGCGTCTTCAAAAATACCTTCCCGATAGCGGAGACAGCGGAAATCGCGGAAGAGGT
>CAZCEF010000011.1:5418-15875 GCA_964497695.1 uncultured Dehalococcoidaceae bacterium
GCGTCTTCAAAAATACCTTCCCGATAGCGGAGACAGCGGAAATCGCGGAAGAGGTTAAGAAGTTCGTTATGTTTCAGGAGGAAATCAGGGTTCTTGGGCTTACCCCATTGTGCCTGGTCAATAAGGAAGGTCTCCTAAACCACCATCCCTCCCCGGCGTATGCCATCTTTAATCTGGGGAATGAGGGCACGCTGGAGGTAGTTAAAGCAGATAATGACATCATAGGTGTCTTTGGGAATCAGAAATCCTTTCTCAAGGTCGGTCACCTGAACTTTGATGGTGACGCCAGCTTTATACGCTGCTTTCAGAGCTTGGTTTACCGCGTCAGCGGAGATATCAACTCCTTCCACTGGAAACCCGATTTTAGCCAGATAAATGGCATTGCGTCCGTTGCCCATGGCAACATCAAGAACTCGTCCCCTAGGCAAAAGTCCTATGTTTTCCACCAGAAACGGGACTGGCTCAAAGCTACCTTCGTGGCAGTGAGGCATTAAATTAAAACCCGAGTTTCTCTTTGACCAGTATCAGCGTGATGCGCCCCGGGTCAGCCTTCTCGTAGATTAGAATTCGGCTCACCGTGGTGCCCGGGTACCCGATGCTTTTCATACGCTGGTCTTCCAGGGGCACGCAGTGCTCCCACATCCGGCGGAACGCCTGGTCTAAGTTAGTCACTATTTTCTGGGCGCCAGCTACCCAGATAACTTGCTTGGGACCATAAGCATAAGGACCAGTGCGAGTGCCGGTGGCATCACAGTTGAGCACTTCTCCGGTTTGGGCTATTGCTTGGATGCTGGCGATGTAGTAGTCCGCCAGGATAGCCTGACGGCGTAGTTCGCTTTGCTTTGCCGGGTCTTTTTCGGTGAAGATAGCGTCTTTCAGATTCCGCCAGCGATGGTTCTTTGATTTCAGGAGAGCAGTGAACCCTATCTGATCCAGAGTAGTGCTGCCGCCGGTCATTACGCTGGCACCAGCAGGGATTATCTCCTTCAGCTTGGCGAGAGCTTCGCTCCTATTGTTAACAACGAGTACCTGGACTTGGCGCTTCTTAAGTGCCTCTACTGTCTTGTCAATGACCTGGTCAGAGGGAATGGCATTCCAGTCCATAGTTCATCTCCTTCAGTGTCAAGTAACGGTCTATCCGCCATCAGTCTGGGGGAAAGCAACTTCAGTGTATAAAGTCTCCACCTGGCGCTTGTGCTCCAGTTCCTGCGCCGCTAGGTCTTCAATCAATTGCCTCACTTTTCCCGTCGGGTGAATTTGAGCAAGCCCGAGATAAAGCTCATGGGCGGCTTTTTCCCGCCGGGCGGCAAGTAAAAAGACATCTTTCAGACCCATAATGGGGGATGTTTCTGGCTCGTCAAGTGTTTCCGCAATCTTGTAGTCAATAGTGAGCCCCGGGTTGAGCACGCCTTCCTTGAGCTTACCCTGAAGGTAGCGTTCCAGCAGAGTCTGGTGCCCTTTCTCCTGCTTAGTTAGCTTCCGCAAGGCATCTCTAGCGACGGTATCTTTGACCTTCCGACTAAGGTCGGTGTACAAACGCTGTGATTCAATTTCTTTTTCAATTGCTCTTTGCAGGACTACTTGTAGAGTTAAAGATGCCATTTGTCCACTCCAGGTTTAAGACTGTTTTTGCTTCAATCGCATGTGTTCCCTGCGGATGCATTTATCCATAACGACGAGAAGTCCCGCCTCCCGGGCTTTGTGAGACGCCTCCTCATTGATGATGCCTTCCTGCATCCAGACCGCCTTGGCGCCGATTTTGATGGCTTCGTCCACAATGGGCGGTACATCTTTGGGGCGGCGAAAGATATCAACTACCTCTACCTTTTCCGGAATTGAGCTCAGGCTGGGATAGCTCTTCTTGGCGAGTATTTCTTCAGCTTTGGGATTAACCGGGAGGACATTATAACCATGCTCGGTAAGATAGAGCGCTACCTTACAACTGGGCTTGAAGGGGTTAGTGGACAAACCAACTATAGCAATGTTGCGATATTCATTTAATATCTGGTTTTCAATCATTCAGTTACCTTTGTAGAAAAGGTCATCATAAAGGGTTTCCAGTCGGAGTTTGTGTTTCAGTTCCTCATGGACGAGGCCCTCACAAACGCGTTTAGCGTCCTCATCCACCAGTGCTCCCATCATTCGGGAATAGAACTCCACCGATTGCTGTTCCTTTTTCATGGCAAAAATCAGCGTATCCTGAAGCCCCGCCCCCTCAAGAGTCTCCCCACCGGTTAAATACTCGCTTATCATCAGGTTGGGCACCTTCTCCTGATGCCAGTCGTGTTTGCTGAAGCCTTTTTCCTTTAGCTTTTTGAGGCGCTGCTGGTGTCCCCGCTCCTCAGCCGCCAGCTCCTTCATCAGGGCTTTGGCGGCTGGGTCATCAGTCTTACCCTGCGCGGCGACGTAAAGGGCTTCTGAAGCTATTTCCTTATAAATGGCGCTATCAAGTAGTTCCGTCAATTCATCAGGCATAATTGCTTCTCCTGGCAAATTTTAGATAAGACTTAACGCCCCTGAACCGGAGCCACTTCAATTCCAGAGTACTTCCCATTCAGGGGCTTCAAGCGTCTATTCAGCTAGCGCTGCCGGTGCTCTTCCAGTTTATATTTCTTCCAGCAGAGTGGTAAAGGTGTCATGATGGTCTTCTTCTTGCTGGAGAATTTCGCGCAAGAGCCGGTTGGTAGTCTCGTCGCCTTCCTTGCGGGCTAAAGTGATAATCTTCTGGTAGAGGTCAATCGCCTCCACCTCGTTCTTGACGTCCTGGGAAATCATTTCCTTGAGAGTCTTACCGACAAAAATAGGGCTTGGCTTGGTGGTTGGTATGCCACCGAGGTAGAAAAGTCTTTCCGCAATAGCTTCGGCATGTTTCATCTCGGTAATGGCGATTTGCTTGAGTTCTTCCTGGACAGCAAAGCCCTTCACCCCGCTCCACTGGACATGCTGCCACATATACTGAATTGATACCTGTATTTCCCTGGCGATAGCCTGATTCAGCATGTCCAATAATTTTTCGGATGCTTTGACTACTGGCATATCTTTCCTCCTTTTGTTTTTATGTTTGTATTATAACACGTTATTGTAACCAAAAACCTTACGTAGTAATACGTATTTTTAACCGCCGTCAAGGGAGGGGCGTTCTGCCTTGACAAACCAGGCGGCGGGGTCTTTGAGGAACTCATAGTAATCAAGGAGGACAAGGTGGTGTTCCTTCTCCTGAGCGGCAAGGGCTTCATAGAAGGATTTTTCGGCATCAGAGGTAGCCATCTTAAGCTGAGTCTGGTAGAAATCATAGGTCTTGTTTTCCATATCCATTGCCTTGTGGACGGCACCCAGTTCCGTAGCTAGCACTTTGCTGCTTTGACTCAGCTTTCTGGTAGCTTCAGCGAAAACGGTTCTGGGTCTTTTGCCGCCACCGACTTTGATTTCCACTTTGAGCGGCCATGACTTTTTGTTTCGCAAGGCTTCGTATATTTCTTCAAACTTCTGGCGGTGGCTGTCTTCTTCCGAGGCAAGCGTCGCTAATAATTTCTTACCTGCCTCATTGCTGCTTTCCCGGCTGGCTTTGAGGTAAAATCTCTTGCCATCGCTTTCCATTTTTATCGCCAATTGCAGAGCATTTAACACTTTGCCTTGTTCGGTTGCCATTGTACCTCCAGACTCGCAAGAGCTATTTATTAAAAGTATATCATACAATTGAGCTATTACCTAGTTGCTAGCTAAGAAACAATTTAATTGCTATACTTTAATATAGGAGGTTATTCAGGAGGTTAATATATGGCCGAAAAGACAGTGGTTATTTATACTACGCCCACCTGACCATGGTGTCATCGGGCGAAAGAGTATCTTTCCAAGAAGGGAATCAAATATACCGAATTTAACGTTGCCGCGGATAGAGATAAAGCTCGTGAGATGATTGAAAAGTCAAAGCAGATGGGAGTGCCGGTAATAACCGTTGATGGCGAGGTGGTGGTGGGGTTTAACCAGGCTAAGCTAGACGCTTTGCTGGCGTAGTTGCTTGCTCATTTTCTTAGTGCAGGAGAGAGCTGTGTACGATTTAATCATAATCGGTGGCGGTCCGGCAGGGTTAGCTGCCAGTGTCTATGCAGCTCGCAAACGACTCAAGACTCTGCTTATCAGCATCAATATCGGTGGTCAGATAAATACCACCCGGGGAATTGAGAACTACCTTGGTTATCAGTTTATTGAGGGTCCCGAGCTAATCAGTAAGTTTGAATCCCAGGTCAGCCAGTTCCCCATTGACCAGAAAATTGGCGAGAAAGTAACTCGCATCCAGAAGAACGAGGGTGGATTTGAAGCGATAACTGAATCAGGGGGGAAATATCAGGCGAAGGCAATCATTCTCGCCACGGGGAAGAGCCCCAGAAAGCTGAACGTGCCGGGCGAGGCGGAATTTGCCGGTAAGGGAGTCTCCTACTGCGCCGTTTGTGATGGTCCGGTTTTTGCCGAGCAGAGGGTGGTCGTTATCGGGGGCGGGAACTCAGCCCTGACAGCGGCTCTGGATATGGTGAAAATTGCGGAGCACGTCGCCCTTGTTTCACGGGGCAAATTGACCGCTGACCCGATTCTCGTTGAACGGCTGGGTGAAGCCAAGAATGTGGCTGTTTATCTTGAGCATCAGACTATCGCCATTAAGGGAAAGGAATTTGTTGCTAGCGTGGTGATAAAAAACCTGAAGAACGGTGAAGAGAAGGAACTGAAGGTTACCGGGGTTTTTATTGAAATCGGGCTAGTGCCTAACTCCGATGCGGTGAAGGGGTTGGTCACGCTAAATAGCTGGGGCGAAATACCGGTCTCGTGCAATGATGAGACTGAAGTCCTTGGACTCTATGCGGCAGGGGATGTCACTGATGTGCCGGAGAAGCAAATTATCATTGCCGCCGGCGAAGGGGCTAAAGCTGCACTTCAGGCTCACCGCTATTTACAGCGATTAAAATAGGTAATTGAGATAGGGGAGGTGGCTTGTGAAGAAGAATTCTCTCTTAATTCTGGGCGTTGCGTTAATGCTGGTTGGGCTTATTGGTGCCATCTGGAGCTGTGCCGGCCCCCAGCCGGCTCCCTACTCGCGTGGGGGTGGTGGGACTTGGGGTCCTGGTGGTATGATGGGTCCTGGAGGAATGATGTGGCGTGGTGGCGGTGGTATGATGGGTCCGGGAATGATGGGAGGCGGGTTTTACCGGACAGGCGGACAGAGAATAAGCTTTGACCAGGCAACGAAAGTGGTTGAGGACTTCCTGCGCAACCGAAACGACCCCGACCTCCAAGTCAAAGAAATAATGGAGTTTGAGTTTAACTTCTATGCCGAGTTTGTGGAGAAGAGTACCGATGTTGGTGCCTTTGAAGCGCTGATTGATCCCTACACGGGAGATATTTATCCTGAGCCCGGTCCCAACATGATGTGGAATACTAAATACGGAATGATGTCTGGGATGATGTGGGGCACGCCCGCGGGTCCAGGGGCGCCAATGACAGTCACCGAAGAGCAGGCACTCAAGTATGCTGAGGAATTCCTGAAAGGCTATCTTACCGGCACCAAAGCGGAGGAAGTGGCGCGGTTCTATGGCTATTACACCATCCACGTCATTAAGGACAACCAGATTTATGGCATGCTGAGCGTCAATGGTTATACCGGACAGGTCTGGTATCATTTCTGGCACGGTCCCTATCTGAGGATGAAGGAATTTGAGGATTAGTAGGGTAGGGTGTGGTCAGGGAAATGAAGAAAAACCAGCCGACCATCTTCATCTGTGAAGAGTGCGGCGCGGCTTACCAAGAGAAGAGGTGGGCGGCGAAGTGCGAGGTGTGGTGCAAGCAGTATAATAGCTGTAACCTGGAAATCTTAAAACACGCCGTGACACTAGAGTGATTGGCTAGCCTGATTTACTTCTTTTCCTGACCGAGGTACTTCTCCGGGTTCTGGTCAAAAGCCTTCTTACAGCCGACAGCGCAGAAATAGTATTTATTACCCTTGTAGGTTGAGGTAGCGGCGGCTTTTTTCTCGTCCACCTGCATCTTGCAGACTGGGTCAATGACCATTTCGCACCTCCTTAACAACTATTACATTTTGATGATAACATAAAAATCAGGATGTGATGTATGTCATATACAGTCACGAATGGATATTCCTAAAATAGAATTAAAGTGCATATTAGGAGGGAAATGTGAAAGCTATTTCAATCATCGTTGTCTTTTTTGGCGTCGTCGCAATAGTTATCGGGGCGGTTTTTGTTGGCCTGGGTACAGCGCGCAATATTGAACTGACACAGGCAATGCAAGCGGAAAAGGTTACTCTGGGCGTTGAACAAGCCGAAGCGCAGGCTGGTGAAGTTATTGATTCTCTCAGTGAGGCTATGAAAGCGGGTAATACCATCCGTGAACATCGCCACGCGATAGCTCCGACCTATGACGATTTACTTGGTGGTAAGCAGTATGACCCCACCAACCCCAAGGATTTGACTTATGCGCAGGCGATGAACCTAGAAAATTACCTTTATCTGGCAGTGGTTGCCTTCGGTCTGACTCAGTCGGTTATGGCTAGCGGTGTCTTTATGATTATTAGCGGCTTAGCGCTGGTCGGTACCGGGGTGGTACTCTACAAAGTAATTCAGAAGGTTTAGTTTCAACTGAGAAAACAAGCGCCGGGGTTAGTCGGTTAGTCCAGCTTTGTGTTATACTTAGTCGCTGGGAGTAAGGTCTTGAGAGTAAAAGTCGACCGTAATCTTTGTACCGGCGTGGGTAATTGCGTGGCGATTGCCCCGACTGTTTTTGCCATGGATGCTGAGAATAAGGCAGTTGCTCTTGACCCATCGTCGGTTGACGAAAGGACGCTGTGGGAGGCGGTGCAGAGCTGTCCGGAGAAGGCGATTATCCTTGAGGACGATAAAGGCAACCAATTGTATCCCTAGTCACCGTCTTAATCACGCTTAAGGAGGTAAACTGATGGAAGTTGCTGAAGCTCTGGCTCTAATTGAGAGGATAATTGAAGAGCACCGAATGTATTTAACTGAATTGCAGAATATTGGACAGGTGGCTAATGACGTGGTGGTGCTGAAGGGGCTGGAGTTAGGTAAAGAAGTCTTTATGCCGGGCAGGTTAGACCAGAAACACGGTCTGCAGAAACTGAAAGAGTTGTTGACCGCGATTGCTCAAGGTCTGCGGGGACACTTTAACCGGGAGGAGGTGGCTCTGCCCGGTGTCGTGGCGCAATATGGTGATGAGGAAATGACATCCGCCTTGCGCTCTATACTCTTGGAGCACGAGGACTTGAGAAATCGCATTGCCGGTGGCGAAAAACATGTCGCTGAGCTGACGGGCGGCGGACTGACCCGCCATGTCTGGGAAGCCACTGCTCATGACATGCGCGCTCACATCACCCATACCCGAAAATTGCTGGAAGCCCACGCTTCAATTGAGCAGGAGCTTCTTTACAAGCTTCAGAGGGCACTTAAACAGGCGAGAACCGCTTGACATAATATTTTTTGCTGGAGGTAATTGGTGCGGCGGGTATATCTGGACAATGCGGCAACCACCCGGATTCTTCCCGAAGTCCGGGCAGCGATGATGCCGTATTATGAGGAGCACTTTGGCAACCCCTCCTGCCTGCACGACTGGGGAGATGCCGCCCGACAGGCGATTGAAGAGGCTCGGGTGCAGGTAGCCCAGCTTATTGGGGCAGAGGCTGAGGAGATAATTTTCACCAGCAGCGGTACGGAAAGTAACAACTTTGCCGTCAAGGGGATTGCCTTAGCCCAGCAGTCCAAAGGCAAGCATATCGTTATCTCAGCGATTGAGCATTTTTCGGTCTTGCATTCCGCCCGGACTCTGGAGAAAATGGGCTTTGAGTTGACGCTGGTGCCGGTGGACAAATACGGCGTAATTGACCCGGACGATGTGAAAAAGAGCCTGCGGAAGGACACTGTGCTGGTCTCAATTATGATGGCTAATGGCGAGGTCGGCACTATTGAGCCGATAGCGGAAATCACTAAGATTACTAAGGAACATAATATTCCTCTCCACACCGATGCCATCGCCGCTGCTGGAACGATACCGATTAATGTCAAGGAACTGGGCATTGATGCCTTAAGTCTGACGGCAAACCAGTTCTACGGTCCCAAAGGTGCCGGTGCCCTCTGGGTACGCCGGGGTTTACGCATTATGCCTCTTCTGGATGGCGGGGTGCAGGAGGGGGGACGGCGCGCCGGCACGGAAGACACCCCGGCAATCGTGGGGCTGGGGAAGGCAGCCGAACTGGCACGACTTAATATGAAGTCGCGTATTGACCATATTACTCCGCTCCGCAACCGCCTGCTAACTGAACTACCGGCTAAAATTGAGCACATCATTGTCACTGGACATCCCACCAATCGTCTCCCGGGTAATGCCAGCTTTTGTGTGCGGTTCATTGAGGGCGAGTCAATGTTGATGCTCTTGAACAGCCAGGGGATTGCCGTTTCCAGCGGTTCCGCCTGTACCTCGCGGGCACTAAAGGCATCGCATGTGCTCATCGCTATGGGCATATCGCATGAAATCGCCCAGGGTTCCATTCTCTGCTCCCTGGGTATTGATAATACCAGTGAAGATATAGACTATTTCTTGGCAGTCCTCCCGCCCATTGTTGATAGGCTGAGGCAGATGTCGCCGCTCTACGCCAAGTTTACCAGAGCCAGCAAAGGAGGCAAGTAATATGCCCATTTATAGCGAAAAAGTAATGGAACACTTTATGCATCCCCGCAACGTGGGGGAAATTGACGACCCCGATGGGGTGGGGGAAGTAGGCAATCCGGTCTGTGGAGATATGATGACGTTCTACATCAAAGTAAAAGACAATCGTCTGGCTGACGTGAAGTTCAAGACTTTCGGTTGTGGTGCAGCGATTGCTGTTTCCAGCATCGTTAGTGAGATGGCGATTGGCAAGACCCTGGCAGACGCCAAGAAAATCACTCCCCAGCTCGTTGCCGATGAGTTGCAGGGGCTGCCCAAAAACAAGTTTCACTGCTCCAACCTTGGCGCTCAGGCTTTAAACAAAGCAATAAATAATTACCTGAAGAAAAAGAAAGTGGGGGTAAAACAGCCGTGAGTGTTGAGACTAAAGTCCTTTATCCCGATATTGATACTCCGGCAGTGCTTCTGGATCTGGACAAGCTGGAGGCGAATATTAAAGAGATGTCCCAGCTAGCGGCTGAGGCGGGGGTGAAATTGAGACCCCATGTTAAAGTCCACGAGAGTGCCTTTATTGCCCAGATGCAGATGGCTGCCGGCGCCTGCGGAATTGAGGTTGGTCCCATTGACCAGGCAATCGCTATGGCAGAAGCCGGCTTTGATGATATCATCATTGCCCATCCGTTCTACGGCTATCACAAACTGGAAAAGCTAAAGAAACTTGTCCAGAAGCCGGGGATGAAAATCACTGCAGTTGTGGATATGCTGGAGCAGGCGGAAGGGATTTCACAAGTAGGGCAGACGGTTGGCACAAAAATCCCCGTGATTATCAAGCTGGAGACTGGCGCCGACCGCTACGGAGTGTCCCCTGGCAAGCCAGCGCTAAATCTGGCAACGAAAATTCGCCAGCTTCCCGGTATTGAATTTATCGGGGTTTATGCTCATGAGGTTTACAGCGGAGCGACGCCTGAGGGAATAACTGAGTCAGCGCTGGAAGTGCTATCGTTAACTGCCGAGACGGCAAGACTGCTCAAGAAAGCCGGGATGAAGCTGGAGCACGTTAGCGTTGGCTCTTCGGCTACCTATCGTGCCGTCTGTCGCCTCATACAGGCGGGTAAATTTCCCGAGGTAAATGAAATCCACCCAGGTAGCTGTATCATTGGCAGTATGTTGCACGTCGCTCGTTTCGCCATGACCATAGACCAGTGTGCTCTTACGGTGCTTGCCACGGTAGTGAGCACCTCTCACCAGAAGCACGCCGTTATTGACGTTGGGCTGAAGACCCTTGGCGCTGATTCCCTCATCAGTTTTCGTGATAGACCGGGTTTCTTCTGGGAGGGGAAACCCAGCTTTGGTGGCATACGTGGTCGCCCCGACCTATGGCTGGGAGCACTTCACGCTGAAGTGTCGCGCGTGTTCTACCGGGACCCCAAGAAGAGGCTGAGCCTTGGTGAGCGTCTGGAAGTTATCCCGAATAACCCCTTCATCGTCATTAATACCCAGGAACGGTTGTACGGAGTCAGAAAGGGCAAGATAGAGAGGGTAATCCCGGTAACGGCGCGCGGATGGGGGACTTAGAACTGTGTTAGGAGGGTAGAGACATGGGCAACGAGCAAAAAGTGGATAGACAGCAGCGTTTCTGTCCTTACTGCGATGAGGAAATAATGGTGGAAGCCTTACCTTATTGTCAGGCTTGTGGCGTGCAGGTATTTTACTGCCCTAAATGCCGCAAACCAGTCGCTAGGGATAAGAGGATATGCCCTCACTGTGGGGCAGAG
>CAZCEF010000012.1:0-3006 GCA_964497695.1 uncultured Dehalococcoidaceae bacterium
GGAGTGGCGAGAATCGCATCGTAAGTGTTCTGATATTCCATCCGTATGAAACTGCCGTAGGTGCACTCAAAGCTGGCGCTGAACATAGAGTAGCTGGCGATGATGCCTGGCGCGAGGAACTCTATGTACTTTTGCCCACCAACAATACCGATATAGATGCCCAACCCAGTCCCCAATGCCAGCAGGATAATTATCGGCTCAATGACATAGCCAACGGCTTCAGTGCGCCAGAGTCGGAAAAATACGTCCCGATTTCTCTGCCAGACGTGAATGAAGTGCCAGGAAAACATCCTCATTCTATCAGTAACCTCCCGGTAAGTCGGAAAAAGACGTCTTCCAGTGTCGCCGAGCGGGGTCGCGGATTAAAGCTCGCCATCTTTTTGGCGGACTCGTCATCAAGGTGGAAGGCTTGAACAACATTGCTTGCCTCTTCAAACTCAAACTTCAGATTTGCTAGCTCTTGGAGCACCTTTTCTTTATTATTAGGCGTGACTTCAATCTCCCAGATTTTATCGCCGACAAAGCGCCGGATAAGCTGTTGCGGTGAATCAAGCGCCAGTATTTTGCCCAGGTGCATGATGGCAACGCGGTCGCACAGCAAGGTGGCTTCCTCCATGTTCTGGGTGCAGAGCAGTTCGGTAACTCCCTGGGACTTGAGCTGTTTCAGTTTTTGCCAGACTAAGTGCTTTGCCTGCGGGTCAAGCCCGATGGTCGGTTCATCCAGGATCAGCATCCTAGGCTGATTAATCAGCCCGCGGGCGATGAGAAGTCGGCGTTTCATACCCCCGGACAACTCCCGAATCTGGCTATTTTGCTTCTCCTCAAGCTGAAATAGCTTCAAGGCTTCAAGACTACGCCGGTAAGCTTCCTTTTTGGGTATGTCAAAGTAGCGGGCGTAAGTCAATAAGTTGCGCATCACGGTTAAATCAGGGTCAAAGTTCTCAATCTGGGGAACGACGCCTAACTGAGCCTTGACCTCACGGTCGTATTTTGGCAGGTCTTTGCCCATCACCCAGATGTTGCCTGCGGTAGGTGGGGAAACGGCAGTTATCATCCTGATAAGGGACGTTTTACCAGCGCCGTTGGGACCCAGCAGCCCGAAACATTCCCGCTCGGCAATCTCCAGGCGGACGTTGCTGACGGCGACCAGTTCTTTGAATTTCTTGGTCAGATTAACGACTTTGATGATTGCCATAAGTGTCCTTTAACTAAACTATCTTAAATGATACCAATTCTACCCCTCGCCGACAATAAAGGGGGGATACCCTATTCTTGGGTAGGTTTTTCTAAAGTCTCTTCCCTCTCTCCTTTTAAGGGGGGATTAAGGGGGTGAGGTGACCGACCCACCAGCCTTTACATGGAAATCGGTGGTAAGCTACAATATTAATGCCTCACCACAAAGAAAAGGGGGTTTTTAATGATCAAAGCCGTCTTTTTTGACCTCTATCACACCCTTGTCCGTTATGAGCCACCGCGCGAGGAACTCCAGACAAAAGCTCTTAAAGAACTGGGCATTGATGTCAAGCCAGAAATCTTCCGCCGCCCGCTGGTCATCGCTGATGAATTCATTTACCAGGAAATTGCGCGCACCGCCTTAAGCCAGCGCTCCAAAGAGGAACAGATGGCGCTCTGGGCGCAATACCAGCGCATCGTCCTGCGCGAGGCAGGCATAGAAGCCGACGATAATCTGGTTATGGATTTGCTGGGTAAAATGCGGCAATTCAACATGAAACTGGTGCTCTATGATGATGTTGTTCCGGCTTTCACTGAGCTAAGGAACCGCGGGCTAATCCTGGGTCTTATTTCTAATGTTGACCGGGACCTAAACACGCTATTAAAAGATACCGGACTGTTAGCGTTGCTGGATATAACGGTCACCTCTCAGGATGCCGGCGTCAATAAGCCCAACCCGGAGATATTCTGGAAGGCACTGCGTCGGGCGGGAGTCAAAGCTGCCGAGTCAATTTACGTCGGCGACCAGTACCAGATTGATGTTCTGGGCGCGAACAAGGCGGGAATGAAAGGGATACTCCTTGACCGTGGCGGCTTTTTCAGCGACATTAACGACTGCCCCCGAATCCGCCGCCTTACTGAGATCATTAACCATTTAGGAGGCTGAAGTCGTAGCGAATGGGCAGCGCTGGCAATTGCCTTGCGAACACTTTGTCTTGTAAAGGTGTAATAAGCCTTGCTGCCGCTGAGCCGAGTTAATCAGTTTCCGGTCTAGCCCGAGTTGGTTCAGCATATGCCTTTCCAGTTCGTTGGCTGATAAACGCGGGTAACGGCGATAAATCTCCAGAGCCTTCTTGGTCACTTCCGCCGGACCACAGGCGTAACTAAAGGGCAAAATCACATTGACGGCGATATCCGCTGCCCGTTCCCTCCCCAGCAAAGTGGGGCTGGCAGCTACCGGTGAGCCGAAATCGGTATGCCTTGCCCAGTAGTCTCGGGCAATTACCAGCAGCATCCTTTCCAATTCCTGGTGGGCGCTGTCCACCGGCACCTCTTTTACCTTGCTTATGAATGTTCCCACAATTCCCCCTTCCTCATAGCGAAGGATAAGATAGCTCATGGCGGCGAGGCGGCGGGTGGGGCAGTTATTCGGTCTGACTTGCCAGTGCCAGACGTCTGACGACATTACCTGCTGCTGAGGGAAAGCAGCCCATATCTTGTCCAGCTTTTCACTCCAGTCATCTTTTCGCCGGTCGGGGAAACGCTGTGAGGGCAGCAGTCCGGCAGTGCCGAGCAGTATTGCTTGCAGTTGCGCCAGACGCTCTTCGCTGGTGGTTCTATCTTTCACCCGAGTCATTAATGATTTCAGTGGTAAGCGGCGGGCTAGTTCCAGAAAGGGGAGTTTGTTTTGCGCATAGCCCAGCGCCCCCATCATCCCCTCGTAAAGGACCTGGTCTGTCTCACCACCAGTCAGTCTCACTCTAAATTCGCTGGCTTTATTCCGGAAACGTTCCTCTCCAGCGCGGTCCAGAATCCCGGCTATCTTCTGGGGCG
>CAZCEF010000012.1:3106-13584 GCA_964497695.1 uncultured Dehalococcoidaceae bacterium
CGGGGCTGGTACATTCCGGTCTCCCACTCGCTGATGGTCTGCTGGCGTGTGCCCAGTTTATCTGCCATCTGCTGCTGGGTCAGACCGAGATAACGCCTTAATGCCTGGATACGCTGCGTATCCCACTGAACTTTGTTTGCTTTTTCTGGATTCATTAATTAAAGTTTACACGATTTAGTGTAGGCTGTCAAAGAAAGGGACCTTATGCCCTTCATTACAGGTCGGTAGCCGTCTCCCAGTGCCATGTTCCCGGTTTGACCGGGTTATAAGGATACACGGCGGCTATCTCTTCGTTTAGCTCAACGCCCAAGCCGGGTTGAGTTGGTGGTACGATGTAGCCATTCTCCCATTGGAGTGGTTTTTTAAGAATCTCAGCATGAAAACCGCCCCATGTTTCTATGCTTTCTTGAATCAGGAAGTTAGGGCTGCAGGTATCAATCTGGATATTGGCGGCGGCTTCTATCGGACCACAAAACAGGTGTGGCGCAATCTGGGCATAGTGCGCTTCAGCCATCCCGGCAATTATCTTGGCTTCCATTATGCCTCCCACACGTCCGAGGGCGGGCTGTAGGATTGCGGCCGCTTGCTTTTCCAGTAAATCAGCAAACTCATACACCGTTGACAGGCGCTCACCGGTGGCAATAGGAATGCTCGTCATCCGCGCAACTCTAACCATTTCCTCTACGTTCTCCGGCGGCACTGGCTCCTCAAACCACAGCGGGTCATACTTCTCCAGTCTCTTGGCTAACCTGATAGCACTATGAGTCGTCATCTGACCGTGAGTTCCGATAAGTATGTCGCACTTACCGCCGACCGCCTCTCGTACACTCCGAATGACCGCCTCCGCATTATCCAGTGCTTCTAGGGAAAGCTCCCTCGGGTCAAGTGGCGACATGAGGTTAATAATCGGGTCCAGCTTCACCGCAGTGAAACCTTGCTTCACATATTGCGCTGCCCTCTTGGCCGCTCGCTCTGGACTGCAGTGCAGACTCGCCTCACTACGAGACGAATCGTTTGGTGCCTGATAAAGATAAGTATAAGACCTGACTTTCTCATGGTACTGCCCACCGAGCAAGTTGTAGATTGGTTGACCAAGTGCCTTGCCGATAATATCCCAGCATGCCATTTCAAAGGCACTAATCACCCCCATTTTAGCCATATCTGGATGCTGACCGTAGCCGCTACCGTATAGTATTCTCCAGAGCTTCTCTGTTTGGAATGGGTCAGAGCCAATCACCAGTCGTTCGCCCATGTCTTCAATCAATCGCACCACCGTTCTGGCGTCAAATGGTACCCCGTAAGCCTCGCCAAAGCCGGCGATGCCATCGTTTGTGGTGATTTTTAAGAAGACCCAGTTATATCCCCCGTGATGAGGTGGCGGAGTCCCCACGATGTATGTCTTGAGTTCGGCTATTTTCATTGGTTCTATCCTCCTTAGAATTTAAACAACCTCCCTGCCACTGGGGAAGCAAAGTCTGATTTCACCCCACCCGGTAGCGCTCAATCACCTTTTCGTCCAGCTCAATACCCAACCCCGGCTCTTCGGGAACTTCAATATAGCCATCAACCACCTTGAGTTTCTGCTTGGTTAAGTCCTGGCGTATTGGTGTCTCTTCTACGCAGTACTCCAGTATGAAGGCGCTCGGACGAGAGGCGAGGAAGTGGAGACAGGCGGCGAGCCCGATGGTGTTAGTGTAAAAATGATTGACTACCCTGACACCGCGGTCTTCGGCGAAGTCGGCAACTCTGGTTGCCTCGGTGAGACCGGTGTTTTCCACGTCAATCTGGACGATATTGATGCCACTCCGCTGAATGAACTGCTGGTGGGCAAAGCGACCTGCTTCTCCCTCACCGGCGGCAATGGGCAGTGGTGAGACACTAGTCAGCTTCCGGTAGCCATCAACATTCTCGCGATTGAGTGGCTCCTCTAGGAAGAGTACGTTATATGACACGAACTGGTTAGCTCGCTTGATGGCAGTGGTGGTATCCCAACAGCAGCCGGCATCAATGATGAGGTCGTTTTCATCACCGAGCCCGCGTCTGCCTCCCGCCACCAGCTCCAGGTCCAGCTTCTCGCTCTGCCCCATCGGTGTCCAGCCAAACTTCACTGCGGTGAACCCCTCGTTCACCCACCGTTTACCAATCTCGCTGGTAGTCTTACCGTCGGGTCCGAAGAGGATGCTAGCGTAGGCGCGTAGCTTCTTGTGGAAGGCACCACCCAGGAGCTGGTAGACCGGCTTCTGGTAAAACTTCCCAGCAACGTCCCAAAGCGCGATATCAATGGCGGCAATGGCGTGGCAAACGATGCCCCGACGTCCCAGTCGGATATTACGCGCCTGAAGCAGGTGGTTGATGGGCTTGATGTCCAGCGGGTTCTGCCCGATGAGCAGACGGGCTAGTCCTGAGGCGCTGGCACCACTGAGCGGGGCTTCAATCATCGCCTTCACCACGTGGGGTGAAGAATACGAATCCCCGATGCCAATAATCCCTTCGTCGGTGTGGATTTTGACGACGACCGCGTCCTGCGCCGATGAGAATTTCCCTTCGTGGACTTCTTTCTCGGGTAGCCGTAGCTCAATAGCTTCCACCTTGGTAATTTTCATCAGCTACCTCCTTTTCCTGATTTGCTTGAGAGGGTATGAAAGAGTTAATAGAGCAAGCTACTGGCGTTGAGCTTGACCATCTTCTCAACGTCTTTATCGGGCACATCCCGTACCAGCATCCCGGTGATGTAAAGCCGCATCGCCTCAACCGGGGAAGGTGACATAAAGATGCCGGCGTCCGTGCAGGCAATGATACGGTCCGGTCCGACCATCTTATAGACCTGCATGAACTCGTCCCAGGACCACTGCAGGGGACGGAAGTTACTGCTGTAGTAGCCAATGTATGCGCCCTTATCGGCGCAGACCTTCATCTGTTCCACAGTCATCTTGTTGGTCACCTGGTTGGGGTGGATGACCTCAATTTTCTTGACGCCCAGCTTTTTAGCTTCATCAATGAGGATGAATCTCTCCTTCGTGCCCTGGTGACCGAGAGACAGAATCATGTCTGTCTCAGCAATCATGGCAAAAATCTCTTTCAATGGCGGCACTACCCGGTCATTCTCGTCAAGCACCTCAATGCCTCCTATCTGTCCCATGACTTTGCGGTGGAAAGAGGCATCCAGGTTGGGTAGCCAGACAAATTTACCGCCGACGCGGTAACTGACAATCACTGCCTCCGGATTGAGTCCGCCAACACAATAATTCAGCACCACGCCTCCGAAGACGTCAATCTTCTGCTTGTTGTGCTGCTCCGCCCACTGGTTGACCATCTTTTGAACCAGATAGGCGGTACGGGCACTGTGCATGGAGTGGCACTTGAAGACAATTGCCTTCATGCCCACCCGGCAGGCATCAATCGCCAGCTCAAGCTCATCATAAGGCGTCGGCATGTAGGCATCAGGTCCGCCGTGGACGTGAAACTCAATCGCTCCGTCCAAGAGCTTCCAGACCCGGTCCATGTCAAACTGGGGAGCGCTGATGCGGGTATACCCCGACGGTACCACACCGTAGGCATGACGGAGCTGAGTCTCACCGCGTGCCTCCTTGAGCTTAGCCTCATCCGCCAGAGCCACCTCAAAGATTTCTTCTTTTTTCATTTTTCCCTCCTTTTTCGGACTGTTTTGTGGACCATACTTTCTGTAGTCCACACGTAACTATGGTCTCACTATTTTATTTGCTCGCTAAGAGAGTGTCAACTGCTGTGAAAAAGACCTGGTTTTGGACGAGAGCACTAATTACTCTGGGAAAAGACAAATTGCTGAGTTGGGCTAATCAGCGCTGTTCAATACTCCCAAGGCATGAATTCCGTCTAAACTAAGGCCTTGTGAAGGAGATAATCAGGTATCTTAATGCCCAATATTGAGGAAAAGCACCGATTGATTGCTGGTTCATAAGATGTTAGCATTCTTAATTACGGTATATTCTTTACCAGTTTTTCCTAGTCTTAAGGAGGTGATGTGTATGGAGGCGGCATAAATGAGCCGAAACGGAGGGACACTTTTAAAGGTCGTTACAGTCTTTTCGTGAAAGGAGAAATGAACGTGAAAAATAAAATTTTGACAGTTCTAACCATCATTCTATTTGTTTTAGCTTCGTTTTCCGTAGGCATCGCCAAGAATGTGAGTGCTGCCTCCGAAACCGAGATTGAGGATGCCATCGTCAAGGGATTGGCGTGGCTGGATAGTCAGCAACAGCCCGATGGCTCTTGGCAATACTGGTTGGGATGGCCTAGCCCTGATGTGGATGTGGCAACGACTGGCTTGGTAGTGCTGAAGTTTGTGGACCGAGCCAAGGAACTGGGAAAGGACCCCTTTAATCCTGCCGAGTATGAATATGCTGACAACGTGATTAAAGGGTTTGACTACATTTTCAGCCAGGCAATAAGTGATGCGAATGGCGTTCATTTTCCATTTTTCTTGGATGTGTACGACACGGGAATTAGCATGATGGCTGTGGCAGCGAGTAACAAACCAGGTCGGGTGATCACCACAGGACCGCTTAACGGACAGACCTATATATGGGCACTGCAGAAGATGATGGATTGGATGGCGTATGCTCAGAATAAAGCTGGCGTTGAAATTGGGGGCTGGGGATATACAGGGCCTAATCCTGGGTGGTCTGACAATTCAAACTCCGGCTACGCTTCCATCGGAATTGGTTTTGCCTCTGCCGCGCCTCCTGATGGTTTCGACCTGACTATCCCACCATCGGTATTAACATTGCTCAGCACGTTTATTGATAATGTTCAGGTCGATGCCGGTCCATATATGGGTGGCTCAATTTACAATCCCGCTTGGGGGATGAGTCCTGGTTGGGTGAACATTTTGAAGACTGGAAACCTGCTTTACCAGCTCGCACTGGTTGGCGACAGCCCGGATTCTGCCCGAGTACTGGCGGCGATTAGCTTTATTGAGACTTACTGGAACAATTTTGCGGCTGTCGCCGACGGTGGAGGATGGAAAGGTGACTATCAGGCGATGTTTGCCCTGATGAAAGGAATGCAGGCATTTGGCATAGATGAGATCACTGTGTCAGGTAACCCTGTAGATTGGTTTGATGAGGTCTCCACCTATATCGTTCAGCATCAGGACCCGGCAGGTTTCTGGGTATCAACTCATGGCGAGCCCACAAACGTGCCCACGATTAATACAGCCTGGGCATTGCTCACGTTGGAGAGGGCGGTTCCCGAAGTAGTAAAACAGGTATTCGTTGATATCAAGCCCGCCTCCTGGCCCAATCCGATTGAAATAAAGAGCAAAGGGGTTCTTCCGGTTGCGGTCCTCGGCACCGAGGATTTTGACGTGACAGTGATTGACCCCGCATCAATTCGGCTGTCCCGTGAAGGAGTGGAGGGTCAGGTTGCCCCGATTCGCTGGAGCTATGAAGATGTGGCAACACCCTTTGAAGGACCACCTGGCGGCGGTCATGCACTGGGTGCTGATGGCTACCTTGATCTGGCTTTAAAGTTTGACACCCAGGAAGTAGTCACAACCCTAGAGCTTGGAGACGTCGTAGGGCAGACCATTCCACTCGTGGTCACGGGCAATCTCAAGCCAGAGTTTGGCGGAACGCCCGTTAAAGGGCAAGATTATGTCCGTGTCCAGTAACAAGTAATCATCCTAGTAACGAGGGCAGAGCCAAAAATGACCCTGCCCTCTTTTGTTTTTTCCCTAATATTCTCTCTCTGGTCGCCCCCGGGGCGTCTAATGAACTAATTGCGTCCGTTAGAACTGTTATGCTAAAGTTGTAGCCAGCAAAACTTTTGCTGACCTGCTTTTATCAAGTGTTCAAGGCGGTGCTCAATGTCTATTATGACCGGGGGAGAAGCGCTTGTTGCTTCGCTACTCCGAGAGGACATCAAAATCATCTTTGGCCTTCCCGGAGTGCAGATCATGGAAGCACTAGATGCTGTTTACCGTGAGCCGCAATTGCGCTGGGTATCAGTGCGTCATGAGCAGACAGCAGCGTTTATGGCTTATGGCTATGCCCGTACCACAGGCAGAATCGGAGTGGTTTTGGTTGTACCTGGACCGGGAGCTCTCAATACTACTGCCGCTTTGGGTACCGCCTATGCCACCTCAACTCCGATTCTCTTGGTTTCAGGACAGGTTGAGACGTGCCATCTGGGACGCCGATGCGGGGCTCTTCATGAGGTAACTGACCAACTGGACGTATTCCGTCCGCTAACCAAGTGGTGTCGCTGTGTTCTTAAAGTGGAGGATATCCCTAGTGCAGTACGACAGGCAATGTACCATTTGAGAACAGGAAGGCTCCGCCCGGTGGAATTGGAGATTCCGCTTGACGTCATGCGTGCCTCTGCCCGGGTGGATATACCTGAACCTGAGCACCCCGGCTTAGTTCAACCAGAGTTGAGCCAGGTGCAAAGTGCCGCCCGATTATTAACCTTAGCCCGCCGTCCCCTGATTTGGGCGGGAGGGGGCGTTATTGCTTCCGATGGCGCCAAGGAACTCACCCAGGTGGCGGAACGCCTGAACATCCCGGTGATAACAACTCCCGAGGGCAAAGGAGCCATCCGGGGTGACCATCCACTCTCACTCGGGGTGTTCTATTATCACTTTGGCCCTGGTAGGTGGGCCCTACCACAGGCTGACGTCATCCTCGTAGTGGGTAGTCGCCTCTTCCCCAGCCTTGGGTCAGGGTTAGCCTTTCAACCAGAGCAGAAACTAATCCAGATTGATATTGACCCGGCAGAGGTGGGTAGAAACCACAGGGTACATTTGGGGATTGTTAGTGATGCCCGTACCGCGCTTAGCTCTTTGCTTGAGACATTGCCTGACAGTAGCCACAGCACCTGGCAGCCTGGGGAGTTGGAAGAGATAAGAAGAGCTGTCATGGCTGAGCTGGAAGAAATAGCACCTCTTCAGCTTTCTCTACTGCGGGTCATTCGTCGTGAGTTAAAAGAGGACGCCATTCTGGTGCCTGGTGTCACCAATGTTGCCTACTGGGGACATTTAGCTTACCCCGTGCTGGTGCCTCGCACCTATCTCACTTCCTCGTACTTTGCCACTCTTGGTTACTCCTTCCCTACGGCACTGGGAGCCAAGATAGGTAATCCCCAAAGACAGGTGGTGTCGCTCACCGGTGACGGTGGCTTTATGTACGCTGTTTCGGAACTGGCAACTGCCGTGCAAGAAGAGTTAAACGTCGTAACTATTGTCTTCGTCGACCGTGCCTTTGGGGCTTCCCTGCACGATCAGCAGCGCCGTTTCGGAGGCAGGATTGTTGGTACCAGACTTCATAACCCTGATTTTGTCCGTCTGGCGGAAGCTTTTGGAGCGCTCGGAGTGAGAGCATCTAGTCCTGAAGAACTGGGGATGGCATTGAGAATGGCACTAGGGGAGAATCGCCCCACTGTGATTGAGGTTCCAGTACCTACGATGATAGCGCCTTTCCAATCAGCATGACAATGGGGGAGCCGAATGCCAAAGCTGTCTGTCAATGCCTAAGCTGTAGATCTGCACCTCACTGGACCCGCCAGGATAATTCTACTCCCTGCGTACCACCGGATACCCATTACTCTCGAAAACAATATACAGACGATTGTGCAGTCCGAGTATTGATTTTTTCTCTGGCGATGCGTCGTGGCATAGAAAACCCTTAGCCGAGCCTCCAACTCTGAACAATTCGGGCACTTCCCCAGTATGACCTTAACCAGATTACCTGTGCAGAATAGGCGTTGGCACCAATTCCAACCAAGAATGAGAAGAACCCCGTTGACCACCCTCTTGACAAAAAACTGAAAGCCAGTATAATTGCAGAAGGCTATGACTTATTAGAGATCTAACAATACAACACAGACGGAGGCACTTTCTATGAAAGCGCCGGAAAGACTGGTACATTGTCGAGTAGAGAACCCGCTAGCCAAGAATGGGGGTCCAATTCATCACGCTGTGGATTGAACCCCCTAAGTATTCTATACGTCTACGAATGAAAGTCGTGAACATGAAAATAAAGACCATGGGTAGGCTCTGCTAGGGGAAACAATCTTGACGTACTGGTAATTGCTGGCACCCTTTCCGCGGGTCATTTTGATGTAAACGAGCCAGTGGTAGCCTACCGATAGTAGCCTTTAACAAATGTGACAAAACAAATCAAGCAAAAAATATATTGGCAATTATTAGCGAAGGAGGTGATAGTCATAGCAGATAGAAGAGAAAAAACCTGAGGTTAGAAAGTTTCTGTTAGGAGGATTAATAAGTTATGAAGAAACTAATAGTAGCCCTGCTTATTACGATGCTGGTAATCTCACTTATTCTAACCGCTTGTGCCAAACCGGCTCCTGCACCTGCTCCAACACCAGCCCCAGCACCTGCTCCCGCACCAAAACCAGCACCAGCCCCGACACCTGCTCCCGCGCCTGCTCCGGCTCCTACGCCTGCCCCAGCACCAGCCCCAGCTCCCGCGCAACCGCCAAAAGCCATTAAGTGGACAATGCAGGCTTTTGCACCCACGGGAAGCTTTCAATTCGACCTTCCGAAGACTTTTGTTGATGAGGTCAATCGCGCCGTAAGCGGGCGCTTGGTCATTGATCTTGTTCCCGGGGGTTCAATAGTGCCTTCGACCAAAGAGTTTGAAGCCGTAGATAAGGGCGTAATAGATGTTGGTCATGTGGGGATGATTATGTTGGATCGTGTACCAACATGCATTTACTTCCAGCAAAGAACCGCCGGTTTGACTGCTCTTGAGTTGTGTGCGTGGTACTTTGAAAGCGATGGCCACCAGTTAATGAATGAGGCATTCAAAGATACCAATGCCTACCTTCCGCGCCCGGTCGGGATTTCGCTTCCCGAGGTGTGGGCTAACACTAAGAAACCATTGAATACGATTGATGACCTTAAGGGATTGAGGTTCCGCACCGGAGGCGATGCCGGCTCAATACTAACCAAATACTTTAACTGCTCAGTGGTCAGTTTGCCCGGCACTGAGGTCTATGACGCCATGAAACGGGGTGTAATTGATGGCTTTGAGTACAGCACCTTTATGGTGAACTACTCCGTAGCATTCCATGAGGTAGTCAGCTACTGCTATGAGTCGTCGGTGCGCGCTCCAAACGATGGTCAGCCCATCTACATTAATAAAGCTCGATGGGCTGAACTGCCTGCTGACCTCAAGGCAGCAGTAGAACAAGCCTGGATGTCAGCCGTCCTCCAGCACTACATGAAAGAACTGACCAAAGAATCTTGGGCAAGAGAGCAGTTTATCAAGTACGGAGTCAAGGTGCAGCCAGTTCCAAAAGCCATAGACGACGCTTATGTAAAAGCAGCTAAAGAATTCTATGCGGATAAGGCAGCAAAAGACCCACTCTTTAAGAGGATATATGACTCCCAGGAACAAATGGCAGCACTCTTGAGGCGAGCGTAAATATCCAAACGGAAAAACTGGTGGACAATGCTACAAACTTGGGAACGAGGAATATGTCTCCTCGTTCCCAAGTATAAGGGAGCTATTTTTGTTCGAGGAGTAACTTGTGATAATACGAAGAATAGTATCAGCTATTGATAATATCAATGACTGGGTAGGTAAAATATTCTGCTGGTGTTCTCTTGCCCTGGTTCTAATCGGCGCCTATGATTCAATAATGCGGTACGCTTTCCGGCGACCAACGATATGGGCATATGAAACATCATGCATGCTTGGGGGTACCATTATTGTTATGGGGTGGGGATACGTTCTTCTCAAAAAGCAACACGTGAGGGTAGACGTCTTCTATACACGTCTCTCGGATAGGCAGAAGGCAATTCTTGATTTTGTTTGTTCGTTGTTTCTGTTTTTTCCCATCATAACTCTGCTCATCTATGTTTCTTACAAATGGATGTGGCAAGCCTGGGTAAAACACGAGATTATGAGGGAGACTTATTGGTACCCGCCTGCTGGCCCTTTCAAGACTGTGGTTGTGGTTGGGTTATGTCTCTTTCTCCTTCAGGGCCTTGCTGAGGTAATACGCAATTTCTATTGTATCCTAAATAGGCCTTTAAGTGAGGAAAAACGATAATGTCTCAAATCCTGACGCCTGAGGTTATTACAGCGGTGATGCTGGGTGGAGTGTTGGTAGGGGTCATGATTGGGTACCCCTTGGGTTTGGTAATTGGTTCACTTGGATTTGGCATTGGGTGCTTATTATGGGGGGTCAATTTGACCTTTGAGCTCTATTATATCCGTATCTCTGAAATATTGCTGGGTTATAGCTTCTTGGCAGTCCCACTGTTTGTCTTCATGGGATTAATGCTAGAACAATCAGGGATAGCGGACACTCTCTATGATGCGTTGTATCTATGGTTCGGGCAGTTACCTGGAGGTCTAGCTGTAACCACAATTCTACTTGGCACTGTTCTTGCCGCCTGCGTGGGGGTTATTGGTGCTTCAGTCAGTATGCTGGCACTTGTCGCTCTGCCAGCCATGATAAAACGCGGTTAC
>CAZCEF010000012.1:13684-15521 GCA_964497695.1 uncultured Dehalococcoidaceae bacterium
CACTGGTCGTAATGTCTGTACTGGGAACGATATTCTTAGGAATCGCGCCGCCCACTGAGGCAGGAGCAATGGGCGCCACGGCAACCATTCTGCTGTGTGCTGCTTATCGTAAACTCAATTGGAAAGCCTTGAAAGAAACAGCACTTGGGACATTCAGGATTTCCAGCATGATTCTGCTCATTGGTTGCTTATCGTTCGCCTTTGTTGGAATATTCATGAAAGCCAAGGGCGGGGCTGTCGTTGCGCAGATCGTATTGAGTTCTCCCGGTGGAGTATGGGGTGCATTCTTAATCATTATGTTTATCATCTTCATCCTTGGGTTTATTATTGATTGGATTGCCATCCTCTTTATCATGGCACCAATACTGACGCCCGTGGTCAAAGCACTTGGCTTTGATCCTCTCTGGTTTGCCTTAATGGTATGTGTGAACCTACAAACATCCTTCATGACTCCGCCGTTCGCCTCAGCTATTTTCTATCTCAAAGGCTGCGTTGAGCCGGAAATGGGGATAACGATGGCCGATATGTTTAGAGGCGTCATCCCATTTGTTGCTCTCATACTCGTTGGGCTTTTGCTTTCTGTGGCTTTTCCGGAAATACTCTTATGGCTACCGGGGAAAATGATAAGGTAGTTTTCAATATGGACAATTTTGAGATTATTGACGCGCATGTTCATCTGGTAAGGACTTTGGATGAAGAGCGAGATTATGTTGCACACCTCTCGAGCATAAATCCCAGCTAGAGCAAATGCTGCGTCTTTCGTTGAACGACAAGGAGAAACAAATGGTACTTTCAGAGAATGCCAGACGCATCCTTTCTATTTGAAGCCACGTATATGAAATAAGGAGGTAATGGCGAATGAGTAAATGGAAATTTTCACTTGTTCCTGCATTCTTGGGTAAACTGAATGACCGTTTTAGTTCATACGGTAAAACACGTGATCTGGCAGAAAAGATAGCAATAGCATCTCAGGTCAAGGGAGCTAAAGGACTTGAAATTATCTATCCTTTTGATCTGGAAGACGTCGCAGAGACCAAGAAACTCCTGAAGCAATACGACCTATCTGTATCTTCAGTGAATGTTAACCTGAAAGCAGAGGAGAAATTCCACCTCGGTTCTCTTACCAGCAGAGACCCCGGAATAAGGCGAGAAGCCGTAAACTACATGAAAAAAGCTATGGATATCGCGGCAGAAGTACGCAGTAACCTGATCACAATGTGTCCATTGGCAGACGGTTTTGATTATGCGTTTCAGTCCGATTATGTGCGAGCCTGGCATTGGTTTGTTGATGGCATTGGCGAAGCAGCATCATATCGTAAAGATGTGCGGGTTAGCCTCGAGTATAAGCAGAGCGAACCGCGCAATCACGTGATTTTGCCGAACGCAGGAGTAGCTCTCTCAGTTTGTCTTCAGATAAACATGCCAAATATTGGTGTGACAATGGACATGGGGCATGCGTTGATGGCACATGAGAGTCCGGCACATTCAGCAACCATTCTGGCAAATGCAGGCCGATTATTTCTGGTCCATGTGAATGATAACTATCGCGAATGGGATTGGGATTTGATCCCTGGCTCAGTTAGCCCTTGGGATTTGATAGAAACCATGCTTTACTTGAAGCTTCTCAATTACGACAGTTGGCTGGTGGCGGATGTCGCACCATTCCGCCTTGATCCGGTTAAGGTGTGCTCGGCAACCTACAACAGCCTTATGTGGGCAGACAAAATGATAGAGCGCGTAGGTTTAGAAAGACTCCAGAAGTTAATTCAGAAAGGCAACCCTATTGATGCGATGAGAGTATTGCAGAAAGCGCTAATTTCTTAAATATGCTTTTGAC
>CAZCEF010000013.1:0-15339 GCA_964497695.1 uncultured Dehalococcoidaceae bacterium
ATCACTGGAATATTACCGGCGGCTTTGTCGGCATAAGCGTGCCCTATGCGTCTATCGGCGGTTTTGAATTCCGGAGCGAAGCCAGCCAGTATTACCTCATCATAATCATCGCCGCACTGGTGACCTTTCTTGCCCAGAATATCGCCCGGACGCGGCTGGGCAGGGCTTTCATCGCCATCCGGGACAATGACTTGGCGGCTGAGGTGATGGGAATAAACCTTTTCTTTTACAAGATGCTCGCCTTCTTCACCGGTTGTTTTCTGGCTGGGATAGCCGGCTCACTGCTGGCACATTGGATAGGCTACATGACTGCCGAGCATTTTACCTTGAGCGAATCAATCCTTTACATCGGGATGATAATCATCGGCGGCCTGGGCACCACGCTGGGTCCGATTTTAGGCGTACTTTTCATCCGCCTTCTCCAGCAAGCCTTGACCGTAATGGTCGTCCCCTTCCTGGAGAGCACTAGAATTTTGCCGGCAGGCTTTGCCACCGGGTTAGCACCTCTGCTCTTTGGCCTTTTCATCATTCTCTTCCTGATACTTGAGCCAAGGGGACTTGCTCACCGCTGGTCACTGTTCAAATCAGCTTATCGGCTATGGCCATTTTCATATTAGAGAGGAAGGGAGGCAAATCAATGTAAGGCGTCATTGAAACCAAAAATGACGGAATCAAAAAGGAGGATATGAAATGAGAAAAATAATTCTATTGGGCATCGTTTTCCTGGCATTAGTTCTGGCGTTATTACCTGCCTGTGCCAAACCAGCCCCGCCCGCTCCGGCACCGGCACCCGCTCCTACGCCTAAACCAACGCCAGCTCCAGCACCGGCGCCAGCTCCTGCTCCTGCCCCGGCACCAGTGCCGGCACCCCAACCCGCGGCGGGGAAAGTTCTTAAAGTGGGCATCATGACGCCGTCAACAGGTCCGGCGGCAGAAAAGGGCAGCCCCATGGGACACGCCAATCTTGATGCCTTTGAGTACATCAATAATGAGCTTGGTGGTGTGGCTGGCTACAAAGTTGAGGTCATCTGGATGGACAGTCAATATGATTCGGCTAAAGTAGCTACCATCGTCAAGCGATTTATGGACGATGGTGCGCTGATATGGGGCACCGCCTCTTCCAAAGAAGGAACAGCCGCCATGGAACTTGCCAACCGGGCTGAGTTTCCGGGAATAGTCTCATTCACGGCGCCATCGCTGTATCGTCCACCCAAACATGTTTATGGTCAAATGCCCGATTACGGTGATGACTGGACAGCCTTCGCCAACTACTTCCTTAAGAATGTCTGGAAGGAGACCCGTAAGCCAAAGATGGCGCTTCACCTGCTCAATAACCCCACCGGTTACGGTGCTCGGGATGCCGCCAAAGCCCTGGGGGATAAGCTGGGCATTGAGATTGTCGCCACCGAGGAGCATACTACCACCACTACCTCAGAGGTTGAATCACTTACCCGAATTAAGGCGCTAAAACCGGATGTCCTCTATATCTCCAGCACACCGGCACCCACTGCTGTCATCATGAAGAATGCCCGCGACCTTGGTATGTACCCTGGCATGACCGTTGGTCTGGGGCACGCCAGCATCACCAAAGCGCTGGTGGATATTGCTGGGGCGGACACTGTTGAAGGTACTTATGGTGTCTTCCCCACCGTTAGCTGGGGCGACAATGTCCCGGGCATGGCGAAGATGACGGAATATGTCCGCAAGCTCCACCCCAAGGACGAAGGGAATATGGACTACATCACCTCCTGGGCACAAAGTCTGGTTATGGCAGAAGCTCTCAAGCTGGCAGTGCAGAACGTGGGCTATGATGTCCTGGCTAAAGGTGACCTGCAAGCCTGGAAAGCCGTTGAGACTCAGGGAATCCAGAAGCTGAAGAACTACGACGTCGGTGGACTCCATGGTCCAGTTACTTACACTCCCGGAGACAACCGATTATCTAAATCCGTTAGGGTTTTCCAGATTAAGAAGGGAGTCATAACGCCGGTAACTGACTGGATTGAAGCGCCGGTCATTGAGTACGAAAAGTTTGACTGGTTCGGTAAGTAGTCAGGTTGGGGCTCGGCTAAAGCCGAGCCCCAGAAAATAGCTATGCTCAAGTTAAACAACATTGAAGTTACCTATCTCAATGTCATCCGTGTCCTGCACGGCGTCTCCCTGAATGTGGAGGATAAGGCGATTGTTGCCCTGCTTGGTGCCAACGGCGCCGGCAAAAGCACCACGCTCAAGGCAATATCAGGACTTCTGCGTGTCCAAGAAGGGGAGGTAACTGATGGCAGTATCACCTGGAACGGTGAGAGAATAGACAAGAAGAGTGCGGAAGAAATCGGTAAGCTGGGCATTATTCAGGCGCTGGAGGGTCGGCGTGTCTTCGGGCACCTTACGACGGAGGAAAACCTGACCGTGGGTGCCTACAACCGGGGGGATGGTCATACCATCAAAAACGATCTGGAAATGGTCTATCACTACTTCCCGAGGCTGAAGGTACTAAGACACAACACTTCTGGTTATCTTTCTGGCGGTGAACAGCAGATGCTGGTCATCGGGAGAGCGATGATGGCGTCCCCCAAGCTGATGATGCTGGATGAGCCCTCCCTCGGTCTGGCACCGATGCTCGTGGAAGAGATTTACGAGATTATCAATCGGTTCAATCAAGAGCAAAAGACATCGGTGCTGCTTGTTGAGCAGAATGTCAGGATTGCCCTGAGCATTGCCCACTATGGCTATGTAATGGAGAATGGACGGGTCGTCCTTGATGGCACAGCAGACTTCCTCCGGAATAACGAAGACGTCAAAGAGTTCTATATGGGACTTTCAACGATAGGCACGAGGAAGAGCTACCGCGAAGTAAAGCACTACAAGAGGCGGAAGCGATGGCTATAAAGGGTGAGTACTTTGACCAGCTGGAAATAATGTCGGCGAAGACGAGGGAGAAATATCTCAATCAGAAGCTTGCCGAGACGATAAATCACGCTTACCGCCACGCTCCTTCCGTCAAAAGAATTTTTGATAGAGCGGGCATCACTCCCGCTGATATCCGTATGGTCAAAGACCTGGAGAAAGTTCCCATCACCCGCAAGACCGACCTGATAGAATGGCAGAAAACTTATCCCCCCTACGGTGGTTTCCTCACCATTCCGCCGGAAGAAGTAGACCGTGTCTTTATCTCGCCCGGTCCTATCTATGAGCCAGTCCAGACTACCGCAATCAAGTGGTTCGCCAAAGCCTTCTACGCCGCCGGGTTCAGGAAGGGCGACACAGTGGTCAACACGTTTACCTACCATATGTCTCCGGCGGGGATTTTATTCCACGAAGCCCTGCGAGACTGTGGCGCCACTGCCATACCGATGGGCACCGGCAATACCGAAATTCAAATCCGCACCATGCTTGACCTGAAGGTCAACGGGTTTGTCGGCACACCCTCCTTCCTGATGACCATCATCAAAAAAGCGGAGGAGATGGGGCACCACTTCCGGCGGGAATTTGCCCTGAAACGAGCCTGGTTTACCGGTGAAATGTTGCCGCTTTCAGTGAGGAAAACTCTTGAGCAGGACTACCAGATAAGTACTTTTCAGGCTTATGCCGTTACCGAAACGGGCGGCGCCCTTGCCTATGAGTGCCGTGAGAAAAATGGCATGCACCTGATGGACGAGTATGTCATTGAGATAGTTGACCCGCAGACGGGAAAACAGCTCGCCGCTGGTGAGGTGGGGGAAGTGGTAGTGACCCCCGCTCACAACAAGCAATGGGGACTGGTGCGCTTTGGGACGGGAGACCTGTCATCCTGCACTGCCGAACCTTGCCCCTGTGGGCGAACGTCTCATCGCCTGGTGGCAATACTGGGGAGGGCGGGGGATGCGGCCAAGGTAAGGGGGATGTTTGTGGTGGGCAGGCAGGCGGAGCAGGTATTCGCCAGCTTTGACGCCATCTCCCGATTTCAGATAGTTGTCACGCGTAAGGTAGAGCGGGACGAGATGACCTTCAGAGTCGAGCTTAGGGACGAATCCATCAACAAAGACAGTTTAGCCGAAGAGCTGAACAAAAAGTTCCAGAATGTTTGTGTCCTTCGAGCCGACCGGATTGAGTTCGTGCCTAAAGGAACAATCCCGGAACAGCGTAAGACAATCGCGGACGAGAGAGTCTGGGTATAGCTACTTCTTCTCTTCCCCCAAGTAAGCGGCAATGACCTTGGGGTCGTTCTTAATCTCAGCGGGCGAACCTTCCGCAATCTTCCGTCCAAAATCAAGCACGACAATCCTATCGGCAATATCCATCACCACCCCCATATCGTGCTCCACCAGGACAATGCAGTTGACGCCGTCCCTCAGCACCGGCGAATCGGGATAGGTTAACCCCTGCCCCTCAAAGATATCAATGACAAACCGGGCAATATCCTCCTTTTCCTCCAGGTTCATCCCTGCCATCGGTTCATCCAGCAGGAGCACTCTCGGTTCCAGAGCCAAGGCTCTCCCCAATTCAACCCGCTTACGCATGCCATAAGGGAGAAATCCAACTACCTTTTTTCGGATTGGCTCAATCTCCAGAAAATCAATTATCTCCTCTACCACCCTTCGGTGCTTGATTTCATCCCGGTGCGCCCAGAGAAAGTAGAGAGCACTGCTGAGGAAGTTCTGCTTCATCAGGACGTGCCGCGCCGCCATAATATTTTCCAGTGTCGTCAGCCCAGTAAAGAGCTCAATATTCTGAAAAGTACGGGCTAAGCCGAGTCGCGCCGCCTTGTCGGGTCGGATTCGGGTGATTTTCTTGCCTTCAAAATATATCTCGCCTTTCTGCGGTTTGTAGAAGCCACTGATGCAGTTCAAAAGGCAGGTCTTACCCGCGCCGTTCGGTCCGATAATGGCGAGGATTTCATTCTCCATAATTTCCAGGCTGACGTCAGTAAGGGCTTTAACACCGCCAAAAGAGAGGGAGACATTGTCAACCCGTATCTTTACTCTCTTCTCCTCGCTCATTTCTACGCCGACTCCTCAGCGAAAATCCGGTCCCGGTACTCCGTCACCCGATGGCACACTTGACCCTTACAAACAATCTGGCGCTTCAAAAGCTGGCACTTCGTTCTGATTGTCTTGGAGGTCTTCTTGTCAGGGTTGGTGTACTTCTCACAACTGGTACACTTAGCTGTCCCATCCCTATAGACTAACAAGGTCACCTCATCATCAACATCCTCACAGTAAATTGTCGCTGCCGTTATCTTCCAGTCCACCATTTTGAAATCCTTATTTTGTCATCCGACGCTGCGCCAGAAATGCCGCCGTTTCAATTGCCGCTTTTAGATTGTTGTGGTCGGCAAGCCCCCTACCCGCCTTGCCATAGGCGGTGCCATGGCTGGGGGTGGTGATGACAATGGGCGACCTTATGAAGAAGATGACAATTTCACCAAAACTCGCCACCTTCAACGCAATATTCGCCTGGTCGTGGTACATATTGACCACACCATCAAACTGACCTTTGAGTGCCCGCACATAGACGGTATCGGCGGGGATGGGACCAATGGCATTGATGCCCTTTTTCTGGGCAGCTTCAATCGCTGGGGTAATGTGCTCAATCTCTTCGGTTCCGATTTGCCCGTGTTCGCCGGCGTGCGGATTTAAGGCAGCAACGGCAATCCGCGGTGGGTTAATGCCATAAAGGAACAGTGCTTCATTCATTAGTTGAATATTGTTTAGCACACTCTGCTGGGTAATAAGGTTAGGCACTTGCCGCAATGGGACATGCTCGGCAATGGTAATGCGGAAGATTTTGCCCATCTTGGCGATGGCTCTAATATTGGGTGCCTTCATCACTTCTCGCATGATATGTTGCTCATCGGGATATTTCTTCCCACCAAGATTAATCGTCTCCTTACATAAAGGGCAATAGACCACGCCACCCACTTTATTTGCCATTGCCAGCTCCATCGCCCTGACCAGCGCCTCTGCCGCCAGCCGTCCGGCTTCAGGATGAGGCTTTCGGAGGAAAAGCAACTCTCTGCCGCCCTGAGCTAAATCAAGCATCAAAGCCGGAGCGCTGCTGGCGATTGCCTCGTTGATATTGCGGAAGACGGGCAAATTGAATTTGGCACCAAGAGTAGCAAAGCTGGCTTGCGTCACCCCCTCGTCCCCGACCACCAGCAAACGGCAATCGTCACGTGGTCCTTCTGCCAGTACTTTGACCAGAATTTCGGGACCGACGCCAGTAATGTCGCCGGGGGTAACTGCAATTAGAGGTCTTTTATCCATGATTACCTGGGGGTGGGAAGAAGTTTGGCTTCCAAAAGTATTTCTGTCACCCATCTGGCAGCCTTGCCGACAACGTCCGGACAATAGATATCATGCGCCCCGGCATCAAGGAATTTTTGGTACTCATCCGGGTCAATGAAATAATAAGAACGACCCATAATTTTGGTCTGGATGTCACGGCAGATTACTGAGCCATATTCTTTAATGAATTTATCGTGGAGTTTCTTGGCAAGGTCGTGAGTCTTGACGCGCACCTTTTCCTTATCCTCAAAATTGTCCCTTTCCCTGCCAATTACCGACCCCAAGAATAGAATGCCGCCACTGTATGAGCCACAACTGCCATCAGTTGCCCTAGCACCTCCTCCCGCTAACGCTGTGGCAGCTTTGAAAATAGGGTCATTTCTCAGGTTAAACACGTCCTGCAACGCAGCGACCACGCACTGGCTTCAGCCCCCATAAGTCTTTTCGTACTGACTGCCTAACTCATAAGCTCTTTCGGATACGTTCTTTGCCATTGATACTCTCCTTTGTTCTGCCCGTCATTTTAGCAATTTGCGCCAACGTATATCAAATTAGTTACGACCTAACCATCACCAGCACCATCTTGAAGGCTTTGGTTGCCTTTAGAGCGTGCGGCTTATTTGCTGGCATTATTATCATATCACCAACCTTCAAATAGAACGGCTTGCCTGAGATAGTCACCTCGCATTCGCCGTCAAGGATATAGACCATCGCGTCAAATGGGGCGGTGTGTTCGCTTAACCCCTGCCCCTCAGCGAAGGCAAAGAGGGTCACTGTCCCCGATTTCTTGTCAATCAGCGTCCGACTAACAATGGAACCTTCCTGGTTATTGACCATGTCAGCGAGCTTTAATACCTGAGCTAACGGACTCTTCTCCATGCTTCACCTCATAATCACTTGAGATAAACGCTCACCAGATGTCGGAGCATTTCATGGAGTTCCTCGTGCTTGCCTGCCCCGAGTCTCTCTTCCTCTATCTTTGCGAAACCCGCTAACAGCTCGGCCTGCTTCTTTTCGTCCAGATGCATGTCTGCCATCGCGTAAAGGATATTATCTTCCTTATCAATATGCTGGTTCAGCAATTTAACATAGTTTCTCGCATTCTCCACAAACTTAGGTGCCACCAAGCGGTCACCCTGCTTGTATTTTCCCGCACTTTCCCGCATACCATTGACAAAGTCGCGTCCCCAGCCATGTTCCTCAAGCATAACCCCGATTGGTCCCCCCTCTTCGGTAAAATACCGGTTTTTGAATTCTGTCCATTTTGCCGGGTCGTGGGCATACCAATGGCGCAACTCATCGCTCGGCGCGATTTCCTTGAGCCAGAGGTCAACCTTCGCTTTTTCCCTAGTCAAGCCTCTTGCCCATAGCCGGTCAACCAGAATTCTGAAGCCGTCGTCCGCTGATGGTGGGTCATAAACTCGCTTGACCTTAAGCATTATTATGCTCGCTGAAAAGGAATTAACGCCGGAGTCGCTTAGCTTCCTCGCCTGCCCCGCGGTATTCTTTTCTGACTCCGCACGTCCCCCCGGTAGTCCGGCACCTTAATTTCAAAGGGCGTGCTTATCTTAGGGTCGGCAAGACGGGAAGCAATTGGACTTTCCATCTGATGCAAAGCCAGTCGTGTGGTGATGACAGTGGGTAGCCGGGCATTGTAGCGGTAATTGATGACCTGATACAGCTTCTCCTGAGCCCAGGAGGTCGTGGAATGCTCGCCGAAGTCATCCAGAATAAGGAGCGGCGTGGTCTTGACACTTTCAAAAAGCTGGTCATAGGAGACTTTGCTCTCCGGGCTGAAGGTAGAACGCAGATGGTCAAGAAACTCCGGCACGACGATGAATAACACAGGTCTGCCCGCCTGCCGATTGTAGTTGGCCACCGCAGCCGCAAGATGGGTCTTACCGCAACCCGTCTCCCCCATCAGCACCAGCCACCCCTCTGGTGATTGAGCAAAGTTGAGCGCCGTCCGGTAGGCGTGCTCCAGGTTCTCTCGCTGTTCCGGCGGTAGGTTGACTCGCCTATAATCAAAATTTTTGAAGGTCATATCTTTGATGAGTGCCAAATCAAGTCCACCAATGTAATCCAGTACCGCTTCCTTTTCTTCAAATACATAGACTTGACAGAGTCGCGGGTCAGTGAGGCGAGTGCGAATCCTTTCCTCCAGCTGTTCAATCGGAACAATGGTAACAATAACCGTGGGCAGTTCGCCATTGAAACGAAAGGTGAGCAACTGGTCCAGTTTTTCCTTTGCCCACGGCGTGCTGGTCTGAGCGCCGAGGTCGTCCAGAATGAGTAAAGGCGCATTGCGCACCTGATGGAAGAACTCGTCAAAGGGCACCTCACTCCCCGGGCTGTAAGCAGAGCGCAGGTGGTCTAAAAGGTCCGGAGTGGTGATATAGAAAGCCGGATGACCCAGGCGCAGGCGCTCGTTAGCGATGGCGGCGGCAAGATGGGTCTTACCACTGCCGCTGGGACCGCTGATGACAAACCAGCCTTTGGGGTCGGCGGCGTAAGCTTTGGCGGCATCATAAGCCCGACTGAACTGCTCCTGGTTAATGGGGACGCCGCTCCTGCCTTTAGATGAGAGGTTATCAAAGGTGAGACGAGTTAGCAAGCCAAGGTTACTGTAACGCTGTAAACTCGCCAGACGTTCTTTGTCAAGCTCTTTTTGCACACAGCGACAGGGCACCACCCGGCTGTAGTCCGGCTTCCCGGAGGGGAGAAGGGGATGGATAACTCCAGCGCCCTTGCAAACGGGACAATCAACACTTGAGCGAGTCTTCTCTTCGTCAGTGCTGGACAAGGTGTCCGTATCTGCCTTTGGTGTATTTGTCCGGGCCTTCTTTAGAATATCGCTGATATGTTCCATCGGTCTTACCTTCAACCGACCACCGCTCTAAAATACGAGTAATGTATCTGATATTCCGTTTATTTAGCTCGACTGCCGCCTTGATGGCATCACGAATCCAGTCTACAGGATATAGTTTTTCCAGTTCTTTGAGCTCATCAGCAATCATCGGGGTCAGCATACCAATATTCTGTTCATAAAGGGTAAAAATATCCGGCGTCGCTTCAGTCTCCACACAAGTCGGCTCCTTTGCCTTCAGCCCGCCAATTTTTATCTCGCCCCTCTGGATTCTGGTAATCGCCTGTTTATTGGACTCATTGTTGATGAAGTAAAGATCTTCCGCCACCCCATCCCCCTCCAGGGAGATATGGAGCAGAGTGCCCCGTTTGGTTGCCTTTTCCAGAGCCTGCTGCAACATCTCATCCAGCGCTTTCCCCGGCTCCCTCAAGCTCTGTATCAGGCTGGGATTTCTCAGAAGCTCACTATAACTGACAAAACGAGGATAGCCCTTCTTGCGATAGATTGTGGCAAACGTATGTAGCGTGGTCTTTAATTCAGCCATATCGTCAATCTCGGGCAGGAGCTGGCTAAAGAAAAGATTGGGCAGGGGTGTGAAATCCATCTTGGTGGGGAAACCAGCAAACTGCTTCATATCAGAGTCGGCTCTTCAGTTCCAATATTATAGAACCTCGCCAGATTACGGCGAAAGCGTAATTTCACCTGGCCGGTCGGTCCGTTGCGGTTCTTAGCGATGATAATATCAGCTTCTTCACGCGGGTACTCTTCATCAGGATGCAGGGCGCGCCATTCCTCCTCGCTGTGATAGTATTCGTCACGGTAGATAAACATCACTATATCAGAGTCCTGTTCAATGCTGCCGCTCTCGCGGAGGTCAGAAAGCTGAGGAATATGAGAAGCACGCCACTCAACAGCCCGGCTCAATTGAGATACCGCCAGCACCGGCACGTTGAGCTCACGAGCCATAGATTTCAACGAGCGGGAAATAAAGCTGATTTCCTGGACTCGGTTTTCCCCCTCCCCCTGCATCAATTGCAGGTAGTCAAGAATAATCAGGTCAATTGGGCGCTCGTAGTGCAGGCGGACGGCTTTACTGCGCATCTCCGCCACCCTCAGCATCGGCGTGTCGTCAATATAGATTGACGATTCCGAAAGAACGCCAGTAGCCTCCATGATGTGCCTTTCTTCTTCTTCGGTGTGGTGCTCAAAGCGGAGTCGCCTCAGGTTGACCCCTGATTCACTGGACAGCAAGCGTGAGACCACGGATTCCCGCGCCATTTCCAGGCTGAAGAGAGCGACACAGGCTTTCTGCTCCACCGCTACGTTGCGAGCAATACTCAAGGCAAGACTAGTCTTGCCCATGCTCGGGCGACCGGCAATAATAATCAGGTCAGAGCGCTGGAACCCGCCGAGAAACTCGTCCAGACCGGTAAATCTAGAGAGAACGTAGGGCAGTTGCTCTCGTGGATAGCCTTCCCCTGCCGTCGGCACGACTTCAAAGTACTTGTCCAGCACCTGACGGATGTGTGTCAAGTCCTGCGTACTCTGCCGGCGGCGCAACCGGAACAGGACTGACTCAGCTCTCGCCAAGCTAGCGTCAACATCGGGACCGGAGTCATAGCCAATCGCCGCAATCTGACTGCTGGCGCTGATGAGTCCCCGCATCAGAGAAAGCCGATAGACAATCTGAGCATAGTGTTCAATATCAAGCGGCGTGGGGCAGATGGCAATCAGGTGGCTTAAGTAAGCGGCGCCACCACAGGACTCCAGTTTGCCCCGCCCCGCCAGGTCCTGAGCTACCGTAATCTGGTTGATTGCCTCCCCCCGGCGGTAAAGGGCAAGACAAGCGTCATACAGGCTCTGGTTGCGTTCACTGTAGAAATCAGTTGGCTGAAGAATGGCGGCGATTTTATATATTGCCGTGCCGTCTATCAGCAGAGAGCCAATGACTGCTTCTTCAGCGTCAACGTTATGGGGCGGTAATTTATCGGTGTACACTCTATTTAGTCTCCTCTGCCTCCATTACGGTAACCTTTATCACCGGGACGATATTCTTGGTCAGTCTGATAACGACGTCATAACTACCGGTCTGGCGGATAGGTTCCGCTAAGTCTATTTTCCGCTTATCCACAATCAGCCCGTGAGTCTTGTCCAGTTCTGCCGCAATATCAGCGCTGGTGATTGAGCCATAGAGCTTGCCTTCGGCGCCGGCTTTAGCTTTCAAGGCAACATCTTTGCCTTCCAGCATCTTCGCCAGTTCCTTCATATCGACTTCATATTTGGCTTGCTCACGGGCTCTTTTTTTGAGTTGAGCCTGGACCAGTTCAGCAGCCTGCGAGTCGGCAAGCACCGCGAGCTTCCGCGGCAGGAGATAGTTACGAGCATAGCCACCAGCCACTTCCTTGGTCTCACCAGCTCTGGCGACGTTATGTACGTCTTCCAGGAAGATAACCTTCATAAGTCTTGCTCCTGATACGCTTATTATACTTCACCTGAAAATGCAGGGAAAGTCCCGCCGGGTCTTACCCAGCCCTGTTCCTAATGAACCCTAGCCTTTTCCACAATATACTTTTCAGCAAAAATCGCTGCCACCGCCCCATCCCCCACCGCCGCTACTACCTGGCGAATTGAATTAGAGCGTATATCCCCGGCGGCAAATATGCCCGGCACCCCGGTCTCCATTCTCTCATTGGTAATAATTGCCCCCGCCTCATCAAGCGGCACCAGCCCGCTCACAAATTCCGTGTTGGGCTTGGAGCCAGTGGCGACAAAGATTCCAGAGACTTCAAGGATGGATTTCTCGCCAGTCACGACGTTTCTCAACCTGAGCCTTCTGACAACTTCATCGCCCTCAATCGCTTCAACCACGGTATTCCAGAGGAATTCCATCTTGGGGTTGGCGAAGGCTTTCTCCTGAAGGATGCGGGTTGCCCGCAACTCATCACGACGGTGTATCACGATGACCTTTGCGGCAAATTTAGTCAGCTCCAGGGCTTCATTAATCGCCGCGTTGCCACCCCCCACCACTGCCACACGAAGGTCGCGATAAAAGCAGGCATCACAGACAGCACAAAAGGCAACACCCCTACCGATAAATTCCTGTTCGCCGGGGACGCCCAGCTTTGCCCGCTCTGAACCACTGGCGATAATCACCGCCCGAGTTATAAAGTCACCTCCTGAGGTCTTAACTATCTTCTGGTCATCTTTAATCTCAAGCCGCGTAACCTCAGCAATCACTGTCTCCAGCCCAAACTTCTTTACCTGCTCATTAATCAGTTCTGCCAGCTCCAGCCCACCGACCCCGTGGGGAAAACCAGGATAGTTTTCCACTACCCCGGCATTGACCATGGTACCGCCGACGGCCATTTTTTCAATCAGTAGGCTCTTCAGTCTGGCGCGCGCGGCATAGATGCCCGCACTAAGTCCCGCCGGACCACCACCGATGATAATTACGTCATATACGTGGTTAGCCATTAGCCATCTCAAACCAAAGCGGCGTCCAGACTCTTCTTCAGTTCCGATTTCGGTCTAAAGCCAACGATGTGGGAGACAGGATTACCATCCTTGAAGATGAGGAGAGTCGGGATGCTCATAATGCCGTACTTGCTCGCTGTTTTAGGGTTCCCATCAACGTCCAGTTTGGCAAAGACAACTTTGCCTTCATATTCGTTGGCCAGCTCGTCAACAAGTGGCGCCACCATCCGGCACGGTGAACACCAGGCTGCCCAGAAGTCCACCAACACCGGTAGCTTTGCCTTCAGTACCACTGATTCAAAGTTATTGTCATTAACCGCGATTGGTTTACTCATAACTCTCTCCCTTAATTTTGCCTAATATATCATGTTCCACAATCTGCCGGGCTAAGCCGACGGCGTTCTTTATCGTCCGAGCGCGACTTCGCCCGTGAGCTTTGATGACATTGCCGTCAACCCCCAAGAGAATTGCCCCACCATACTCACGGTAGTCCATCCTCTTAACAATGCTGACATCGCGCAGTAAATCACGACCGCGGTTGTAAGCGCTGGAAACGATATGCCCAATTTGCCGGATGGCGGTAAAAAAGTTATCACTCATTCCCTCAATCGTCTTGAGCATGATGTTCCCGGTAAAACCATCAGTCACCGCGACGTCAGCGGCTACCTTTAATATGTCCTGGGGTTCAATATTGCCAATAAAGTTCAAGCCATGAGTATTCTTGAGAAGCTGGTAGGTCTCCAGAACGAGCTGGTTCCCCTTGCTCTCCTCGCTGCCATTGCTCAGCAGACCAACTCTGGGGGAACTGATGCCAAGGACCTGCTGGCTGTAAATAGAACCCATCTTGGCGAAGTGAACCAGATGGTTGGGTCGGCAGTCGGCATTGGCACCGGCATCAATGAGGATGACGGGGGAGGGAGTGAAGTTAATTGTGCAGGCGATGGCGGGTCGCTCAATGCCCTTTATCCTGCCCAGACTGAGTAATGCTGCGCCAAAGAGCGCCCCGGTATTGCCGGCAGAAACAAAAGCGGCAGCCTTACCCTCCTTCACCAGATTAACCCCAACCACGATTGATGAATTTGGCTTACTGCGCAGAGCTTTCATTGGCGATTCGTCTGCCTCAATTACCTGGTCAGCATCAATGATGGTTATCCCCGGCTTGTTGAGCTGGCGTCCGACCAGGACATGGAGCATACTTTTCTTCCCCACCAAGGCTACCTCCACCCCATACTCCTGGACGGCATTCACCGCCCCTTTAACTACCTCGTGGGGGGCATAGTCCCCACCTGAAGCATCAACCGCAATTACTATTCTCGGCTTTGCCATCAGACTTCCTCCGCTACTTTACTACCCCGCCGGAACTCTTCTCTTATCCTTAGCGCCAGTGCCGGGTCAGCCAGCACATCGGCCGCCGTCATCGCCAGTGCCTGAGCCGCCTCAAGCATGGCACAAACACCCGCCTCAGAAGCCGCCACCATAGCAAATTGAGGCGAATGAAGCAAAACATCAACATGAGTGATAGCAATAGAAGGGTGGATGCTGGGCACAATCTGGCTGACGTTACCCATATCGCTACTCCCAAAACTGGGACTAGGGTCGTGAAGCAAGACTTTACGACCTAACGACTCCAGGTTCTTCTTAAAGAGGCGGGCTAAGGTCATGTTGTTCCGCAGTGGCGCATAGCGCACTTCCCCCCACCTGGACTCCAGCCGGGCGCGGGTTGCCATCGCCGCAGCGATAAAACAGCTTAACACTCTGCCTTTCAGTTCATCAAGGTATTCATCGTCATCCGCGCGTACTATGAAACTGCCAGCCGTGTGTTCGGGGACGATATTCGGCGCCTGACCACCGTCAGTAATGATACCGTGAATACGAGCACCCTCCTTAATATGCTGTCTCAGCGAATTTACGGCATTGAATGACTGAATCATCGCTTCCAGAGCGTTGATGCCTTCCGCGGGACGGGCGGCAGCGTGGGCGGCACGACCGAAGAATTCAACATCTAGGTTCTGGCAGGCGAGAAGCCTAGTAACTGCGGCGTTGTACCGCCCTGGGTGCACCATCATAGCGATATCCAAGCCTTCAAAAGCCCCCTTGTTCGCCATCATTATCTTGCCACCATAAATCTCCTCGGCTGGCGTGCCGATGACCAGAACGCTCCCCCCGAACCGGTCCACCGCCAGCTTGGTCACCACCCCTGCCCCCGCCGCACTCGTGCCGATAATATTGTGCCCGCAGGCATGCCCGAGTTTAGGCAAAGCGTCATACTCTGCCAGAAAAACAATCACTGGTTTGCCCTGCCCGTAGCTTGCCCGGAAGGCAGTCGGCAGGTCGCAGATGCCCTTTTCCACCGCAAAACCATTGCTGGTGAGGTAATCGGTCAGCCATTCGGTGGCTTGGAACTCTTTGAAGCCCAGTTCAGGATGGGCATGAATTTTCAGACTCAGCTCCATGAGTTGGGGACGGCGAGATTCAATTTCGGCAACGATGGCAGCCTTGAGCTCTCCGATGTCCCGATTAAGTGTAGTTAACTTTCTGGCGACCACAATGTTCTAATTATAACTTAATAAGACTTGATTTTCTAGATTTAGAATGGGCAAAAGAACAACTGACCAGCCCTTGCCAAACAGTGGCGTTTAGCTCTAAAATAAAGATGTCTTAAGCGGGTGTAACTCAGCGGAAGAGTGCTTGCTTCCCAAGCAAGACGTCGCGGGTTCGAATCCCGTCACCCGCTCCATG
>CAZCEF010000014.1:0-10941 GCA_964497695.1 uncultured Dehalococcoidaceae bacterium
GGAGCTATGTATCAAAAGTCTAAATTATTAAACACTTTTGGAACAAATGGCCATTCTGTTCCAAAAGTCAATTTCAACTTGGCACGGCGGGCAGGAAGCCTTTATTTAGTTAGGGGTAGAACGGCAATGTCGTCTAACCTTAACTCTGCCATTAGTCTTGCGACTATATGGCTTGACAGGCACAATCTTTTTGCCCTTCAAGGTTTTTGCCACCCGCAACCTCCTTTCTTTGGGATACCCCAAGTTGTCAAAGATAATCCCGCAGTAAGGCGTTGCGTTGACTTCCAATCGGGGCTAGCCCGCCGTGCGAAACGAATTATAGCACTCATAGAGAGGCTGTCAAGTAGTTATGTCCAAAAGGTCGGCTCAAGTCCTAGTTCGTAAATGGATTGGATAAGGACACAGATATTATGGCACAAAACCTTGCAAAGAACTTCATTGACCTGAGCCACAGGTGTCTTGGCTCGGACAAAGCCACCAAACTTGCTCTTAATCATAGAGAAGGTAGTCTCGGCATTAGACCGCTTGTGGTAATGAGTCAAAAAGGCTTCTCGATTGAAGTTGTAAAAGTGCCACATCTTATTCCACAGCCCGTCAAAGCCATCCACTTTATTCCCGATGCCATTAGTGTTGCTTTTGAACGGAATGTAAGCGACACCATTAACAGCCTGAACGGCACGAAGATTGTTACGGCTAGAATAAGCCTTGTCGGCAGACACCTCATTGATAGAAAACCTTTGGGCAGTTGCGTTTACGAGCTTATTAAACTGTGGTGCATCAGCGGTCTCGGTGGGTGTAGCTTCTACGCTAGTGACGATGTGAGTAGTAACGCCACACATCAAGTGAGTCTTAATCCACGTCTGTTTACTACGTTCTTTGCCCCATTTATGGTCAAACCAGCGAGAATAGGTGGTAGTTGCAAAGCCAGACGAATCAACCGCAAAATCAGTCTCTATGGCTCTGAGTGGGCTTGCGCTTTGCTCAATGAGAGATTTGAGAAGTGGAGTCAATTCGGGGTTTTCCAAATACCGGGCATTACTAGTGAACGATGGGGATTTGGTAACCAATTCCTTTGCTTCGGCTTCCCGAATATCAGATATGAAGCGTCTACCCGACATAGTTGTATAGGACTTGAAAACAAGCCCAAACACTACATCAGCAAGTGGCAGTCTAGGACGCCCAAAGGTGTAGTGGGGCTGAGAGATGCCGTTACACAAGTCTCGGAGCAAGGCAACAAAGCGTTCTCGTTCGTGTGTCTGAGCCTCATTGTAGGCTGTCCATTCTTGGGTGCAAGTCATTTTCACAGATTTGGTCTCTGTAACTGTTCCATCTGGTTTAGTTGCCCTCTCGATAACAAACTCAACAGCGTGAATGTGCTTACAAGGCAGATGTCTAGCCTCAAAGTCTGGGCAAGTGCAAAATGGCTCGCCGTGGTCGAGATTTACAATATAACTTCCATTGCCAGATTGAGAGGGGACTTTCCAACCGAGTTTGTTTTTCTCAATCTTGCTTGTATTCGCTATTACCAGCCCTCTTTCCTGTCTTGCATCCATCTCAATACTCCTTATTGGTATTTCACTTTACCTATATGTATATTACCATATAGTAAGGCATTTGTCAATACCTTTAGTAGAATATTTTTGGTAAGATACTTGACAGGATATACTATTAGTGATAGACTAACCCTATGGGCAGAATCACAGTATCGGCTTTTAAGTGTGAGCGATGCGGTCACGTTTGGTTGCCCAAAGGCGTGGACAAAAAGTTGGACAATCTGGATGCCAACTTACCGAGTGTATGTCCGAAGTGCAAAAGCCCTTACTGGAATAAGCCCAAGAGGGCTACTGCTACCACAGGGACTTGACATGTGGTATTATAATAATAGTATTATTGGTGTGCCCGTGGGGAGATTCGAACTCCCACTAGACCAGCTTGGAAAGCTGTTGACTCTGCCAATTGGTCTACACGGGCACGAACTGGCGGGGGGAATGGCTCTCACGGGTCATTCCCCCTCTTTATTGTTCTCCTTTCTTTCTTTTCTTATCGAGTTGAACCCATACCATATGAATTGCAGTGCCCGGTCTTTTCCCTCTAAAATCAAAGTTACCCTTCTCCAGCATTTCACGAACTTGTTTCTTTGTGATAGCTGGTTGCCATTTTCGGAGCAAATCAACCGCCTCAATGAGCCTCATTCCAGCAAAACGATAAGGTTCACTAGACTTGCTGAACAATGGAAGAGACGGTTCACCCAGACGCTCGGATTCAATCAAAAGTGCGTCTCGCCAGACCTTCAATCTCGCTTCCTCTCGGAGAATTTGTTCATCAAGTTTATTTCGTGTATCTTGCAGTTTGCTAACTTCCTCTTGAGCTTTGGCTATCCTAGCCTTCAATTCTTGTCTAAGGTCATTGGATTGCATCTAGCACCCCCTGTTCAAGTGGTTCATTTTAATTGGCATTTTGAAACTACTCACAGTTTAATATTATCAAAGTTAAAACCCTTTGTCAATAATCCCACTAGTTGTGGTTGCCAACTTACGGTTATAGATAAGTAAGTAAGTAGGTAAGTAATAGATAGATGACTTTTGGAACAATTGCGTTACTTATGAAACAAAAGGCACTTATGAAGCAAGGCTCCTGCAAGGAGAGGGGGATGCTGAAGACCGAAATCTTTTTAACCTTTATAACAGCGAGGGTATGTCCTTGGCGGTTTCTTCTACGGCTCTTAGCTTGCTCTCAGTCTCATCGGCACGTCGCTTAAATTCGGGGATGAGACCAGTGGATTTAACATAGTAATTTCTTACTTTTTCCACATCGCTTAGCTCGGAGAGGAGGACCGTAACATCCATCATGCCTCTTTCCCTGGGATAATCACCATTCCTGATTATGGCTTCGGGGGCGATGTCTCTCATGTAATCGCCCAGGGCTTTCGCCAGGTCCATGTTCATCTCTTTCGCTGGTGCTGAGAGGAGGTAAATGGCTCGCTTGGAGTCCACCGGATTGCACTTGAGGGACAGCTCACTGATGGCTTCATCCATTGCCTGAATGCCCTTCATGGTCTCGTCGCCCTTCTTCCGAAAGTCCTGCGACTTTCCTTTGGGGAACTTGAAGATTGGTAGTTCGGACTTGCCATAGCCGATAACTGTCCAGCCCACCAGTGTCTGAATGATATCACCGGCATCAAGTAACTTTGCCCCGATGTATTTCTGTTTCTTCTCCTCGCCGGCGCAGAGGAGGTTGTAGAACGGGTCAGCTATCATCTCGTTAATCTTAGCGAGATTTCCTCTGATTGAAGCATCCTTCCGGACATAGCGCTGGTTATCAATCAGGAACACGGCATCAGCCACAGCGTAAGTTGATTTAAGGCAGGTTGCCGTGTTGTAAATCGTTCTGTCTTCAGTAGACTCTTCATGTTCAAACGGTAGGATAATCATGGTGTACACGGGCTTGTCAACATAGCGTTCCTTGATGTGCTGGGTGATTATAGGCAGTGAACCCGAGCCAGTACCACCCGCCGCCCCGGCAATAAATAAGAAAGCGTCTGATTCAAAAAATCGCCTGGTGGTTCTGATGGCGTCAATAACTTTATCAGCGTCTTCTTTGGCTATCTCCGCACCCAGCTCGTTAATCTTACCCACGCCGTGACCGCCGGTTTTCCGGCTGCCAATGAGGATTCGGTTCCGATAGCTCTTGGGTATATTATTGAGCCCGCTTAAGTCAGCGGCATCTGTATTGACGGCAAAAGCGCCCGTGATTATTTCAATGTGACGTTGACCGCGAGCCCGGCTGTTTAACTTGGCGAATTCATCAGCAATCCGCCCCCCGCACTGACCAAAGCCAACAACCAATAGTTTCATTTGTCACCTCGGCATCAAATAATTAGCTTTGTGTTATTTTAGGCATACTTAATCATGAATGTCAATCTTTTTGCCATTGGTAGCAATAACGTCCTTAGTAACAACGTAAGGGTATGCTACATAAGGCAATCGAATTGGGGCGCAAAACCTGTTGAAAATTTGAGCAACCTATATTAGAATGACGGAGACGAGAGGATTAGGGCGATGGCTGGAGAGAATGCCGCTGAAACTACTGGTGCCGTACAGCACATTGACGCTTTTGAGAAGGCGGTTGCTCGCGCCGAGCAGTTGAGCAAAGCGGCTCGGCAGGCAGCAGAGCTTTCTATTAAAGCTTCCCAGGAAGCGATCCGTCGTGCTGAAGCCATTAGTCGTGAGGCGAAGGAGGCGGCAGAGGCAGCCGGGAGAGCTTCCCAGGAGGCAATGAGTCGCGCTGAGGTAATAAGCAAAGAAGCCAGAGCGGCAGCGGAAGCATCTATTAAAGCGGCTCAGGAAGCCATCAGGGTGGCAGAGGAAGCGGCGCAAGCCCCGGCTAACAGCGCCAAGGCGGTGGCTAGGGAATTTGAGGTAGCCATCTCACGCGCTGAAGTGAGTAGCAAGGAAGCCAAAGAGATAGCTGAGTCATCGCTGAGGGCATCTCAGGAGGGGCTGGCGCGCGTCAATAAAATAAGCGGTGAAGCTAAAGAGCTGATTGAAACCTCGGTTAAGGCGTCTCGCGAGGCGGTAAGTCGGGCGGAAACTATCAGCCGAGAAGCCAAGGAAGCCGCCGAGATGGCGGTAAGAGCAGCAAGAGAAGCGGCTGCCCGGGCGGACAGGCTGGCTAAAGAGACTAAAGACGCTGCTGATTCATCAACCAGAATCGCGCAGGATGCGGCACTCCGAGCCGAGAAAACCAGCAAAGCTGTTAAAGAGACGGTTGAAGCTTCGGCAAAGATAATCCAGGAAGTCGCGGTGAGGGCGGAGAGAATGAGCCGAGAGGCAAAAGAGGCGGCAGAGAACTCTTTGAGGTTGGCTCAGGAAGTATCAATTGAGACTGAAGCACTCAGCAAAGAGATTAAAGACGCTACCGCCAGCTCCGGTCGTGTCTATAAAGAAGCGGTAGAGCGGGCGGAAACGATAAGCCGTGAGACGAAGGAGGTAGCAGAGTCTTCAGCACAAGCCGCTCAGGAAGCTGTGGAGCTGGTGGTTAAGACTTCCAGAGAAGCGGCGGAAGCTTCAACCCGAGCCTCGCAGGAAGCCATAACTCGTGCTGAGGGAATCGGTAATGAAATAAAAACTGCCATTGAGGCGTTAGACGCGACCTTCCGGGAAGCGATAGGTCGGGCGGAAGCCATAAGCCGGGAAGCAAAGGCATCCGCTGAATCTTCTGCCCGAGCAGCACAGGATGCTGTTGAGCTTGCTGTCAAGAATTCTAGGGAGGCTGCAGAATCAGCGTCTAAGGCTTCTCAGGAGGCAATTGCTCGTGCTGAGGTGATAAGCCAGGAAGTCAGAGAGGCAACTGAAGCTTCAACAAGAGCGGCACAGGAAGCTATAAATAGAGCTGAGACAATAAGTGTGACGAGCCGGGAGAGCGCTGACTCTTCAATTAGAGCTGTCCGCGAGGCAGTCAATTCCGCGACCAGAGTTGCCAGAGAAGCTACCGAAGCTTCTGCCCGAGCTTTTGAAGAAGCAATCAGTAAGGTGGAGGCAGTGGGCAGAGCGGCGCGAGAAGCGGCTGAAGAAGCAGCAAAGGCGGCACGAGAGTCAGCAGATACGGCGATAAAGACAGCCATTGCAGTGACCGAAGCTTCAAATAGAGTAGCGAGAGAAGCCGCGGAGGCGTCAATACGGGCTTTTGAAGAGGCAATAAACCGCTCCGAAGCTACTGGCAGGTTTGCTAGGGAAACGGCAGAAGCATCACTCAGGGCATTTGAGCAGGCGATTGGTCGTGCTGGTAAAGAAGCCGAGCCAGAGAAAGCCGCCGAAGAAGCTGAGGCGAAGGCGGAGCTCACTGAAGAAGAGGCAGAACCGCTTGAGTCACGTCTGAAGGCTTATGAAGAAGCTGTGGGCAGGTCCAAAAAAGTTGATACTAAGGGAGAAAAAGCCGATAAAGAGGCTAAAGGTAAGGATAAGGAGAGGATTGAGGAGCGGCTTGATTTCTTAGCACGGATGTATGAAGCTAAGAAGGGGCAGCCAGCTGAGGAGGAACCAGAAGCAGAGCCAGAAGAGAAAGACAAGCGTGAAGAAGAGGAATAAATCAAGCTGGTACGGATCAAAAATATAAGTATCATAACAGGAGGTAATCAATGCCAAGTCCAAAGGAACGGGCGAAAAAAATCAGCGAGATAGCCGAAGAAGCAACGAAGGCAATGGAGGCCATCAAGGGAAAAGCTGAGGTGGGGGAAGAGGAAAAAGTCAAACCATTAGACGAGGTTCTGGGGCAAGCCGAACGAGCATACTCTGCCTACATGGAAGCCCAAAAACAAGTAGCGAGTGCCTACCATGAGAATGAAAGGCTAATCGCCAACGCCTTCCGCCGGGCGGAAGAGATAGCCAAGGCAGAGGCTGATGCCGCGGTCAGTGCGGCTTTAGAAGCTCGTGATGAAGCCATTGCCGAAGCGATAAAAGCCCGCAACGATGCTGTGGGCGCTGCGGAAAGAGCCTTCCAGAATGCCAAGAAGCAGGCAGAGAAAGCCTGTGCGGAAGCCGTTGAAGACGCCCGGAAGAAGCGAGATGAAGCAATACAGCAAGCTTGGCAACTCCGTGAGGAGACCATTGAGCAAGCCTGGAATATTTATTCCAAGCTTTCCAGATAAAAAGCGCTCTTCTGCTGGCATTGGACATTTGCTGAGCATTAAGCTCGGACAGAGGGGTTTGATTAGAGGAGGGAAGGGATATCCTTTAACGTTACCTCAATGCTCTTGTATTTACTTTCAATCCCTTCTTGTCTCTTTTTCAGAGCGGTAATAAGGTCGAGGGCTTTGGTGAAGTAGTTCCGTATTTTCGCGGCGTCGGAAAGCTCCGACAGGATTACGGTAACATCCATCATACCTCGCTCACGGGGGTAATCACCACTTCTAATGACTGCCTCCGGGGCGAGACCTTTGAGATAGGTGCCCAGCTCTTTAATCAGGTCAACGTTCATCTCCTTAGCCGGTCCGGAGATAAGGTATAACGCTCGCTTGGAATCAACCGGATTGCACTTGAGCGATAGACTGGTGATGGCTTCGTCCATGGCTTGCGTTCCTTTCTGAGATTCAGAAGCCTTATCCCTAAAGTCACGTGCCTGTCCCACCAATTTCTTGATGATGGGGATGCGTGATTTCCCATAGCCAATGACCGTCCAGCCGGTAACTGTCTGAATAATGTCACCAGCATCCAGTATTTTGGCACCGATGTACTTGTGTTTTTTCTCCTCGCCGGCGCAGAGCAGATTGTAAAACGGCAAGACTATCATCTGATTAATTCGTGCCAAGTTGCTCTTCAATGGCGAATATTTGCTCACATATCTCTGGTTGTCAACTAAGAATACCGCATCCGCCACCAGGTAAGCCGATTTCAGGCAGGTGGCAACGTTATAAATCGTCCGCTCTTCGGTCGTCTCCTCATGCTCAAAAGGAAGTACGATTAAGTTGTAAACTGGTTTGTCAATGAAGCGCTCTTTGATATGCTGAGTCATCACAGCAACTGAGCCTGACCCGGTTCCTCCCGCCGCCCCGGCAATCAGTAAGAAAGCATCGGCTTCAGTGAACCGCTTACTAGCCCTTACGGTCTCAATCGCTTTGTCGCCGTCTTCTTTGGCGATTTCGGCGGCGAGCTCATTTATCTTGCCGACTCCGTGACCGCCCGTCTTGCGTCCACCAATGAGGATACGGTGCTGGTAATCACGTTTGATACTGGTCAGCCCACTCAGGTCAGCCATATCAGTGTTAACGGCAAAGGCACCCGTAACGATGTCAATACCGCGCTGGATGTGGGCTTTCCAGTTCAACCGGGCAAACTCGTCGGCAATTCTGCCGCCACACTGCCCAAAACCAATAGCGATTAGTTTCATCGGTCACCCTGTACACTCAGTCTTGCTATTTTAGTCATCATTACATAATAATGTCAATTTCCAATTGTTAATGTGCTTGGAGCAGATAGACAAGCGCAGCAATGACCTGAGGAAATTCACCACCCCCAGCCACTGAAGTCAACACTATTGCCGTTATAAGCCCTTATCAGCAACAAAAGCTGCGAGGTCTCCCAGTCGGCAACTATAGCCCCACTCGTTATCATACCAGGCGAGGACCTTAACCATATTTCCGGCTATGACCATGGTACTAAGTGCATCCACGATAGCGCTGGCCGGGTTGCCCCTGAAGTCCATGCTGACCAGAGGTTCCTGACAGTACTCAAGGATGCCCTTGAGCGGTCCCTCAGCAGCGGCTTTGAAAACCTGGTTGACCTGCTCTACGGTAACCTCTTTGTTCAGGTCGGCTACCAGGTCAACTACCGAGACGGTTGCCACCGGAACTCGGAAAGCAATGCCGTGCAATCTGCCTTTTAGCTCAGGTATTACAATGGTTACGGCAGTGGCGGCGCCAGTAGTGGTAGGGATGATATTTAGCGCCGCTGCCCGGGCACGGCGCAGGTCCTGATGCACCATGTCCTGAATTCTCTGGTCGTTAGTATAGGCGTGAATTGTGGTCATTAAGCCCTTGCTCAAACCGAAGTTATCATGCAGTACTTTGACCAGCGGGGCGATACCATTAGTGGTACAGGAGGCATTGGAGATGACCTTGTGCTGACGCGGGTTATACTTATCCTCGTTAACACCGAGGACGATTGTTATGTCCTCATTCTTTGCCGGGGCGGATATGATGACTTTCTTGACACCGTTTTTCAGGTGGGCTGCTGCTTTGGTGGCATCGGTAAAGAGACCGGTGGACTCAATCACAATGTCAACTCCAGTGTCCTTCCAGGCGATATTGCCCGGGTCGCGCTCAGCAAAAACCTTTACCCCTTTTCCGTCAACGATGATGGTGCCCTCAGTGGCTTCAACTTTGCCGGGATAGGCGCCATAACTGCTGTCCCACTTCAGAAGGTGGGCATTGGTCTTGGTATCAGTCAAATCGTTAATTGCCACCACTTCTAGTCTGTCGCGGTGATAGTGATTAATGGTACGGAAGGTGAGGCGGCCAATACGTCCAAAACCGTTTATGCCAATTCGCGTCACTATTTCTACCTCCTGAGGCTAGTCTTTTTATAATTATAATCAGATTTTATCGCAATGGGAAGTGGCCTAGGAAGTTTTAGCCTTTGGCAAACACTTTCACGCTATAGAAAGCGCCCCCGTGAGTCCAGTATTTCTCTCGCTTGTACTTTCTCAATTGTTGTCATTTATGTCTCCTTTAAATTAAGTTAATTGCTTTGTGAGCGGCGTCAGCAGGGTCTTTGGCTGGGATAATTGACCCCTCCGGGATATTATTTCGCGATACTTGCCAAGTATTTAAACCGACGACCGGGATGCCATTCTTGAGAGCATGCCCGATTTCGGACAGGGTGCCGTAGCCACCGCCAATGGCGATGACTACCTGTGCTGTCTTAACCACAATGACGTTTCTGGCTTCACCGAGGTTGGTAACGATGGGGATTTGGACATAGGGGTTAGCCGTGTGCCGACTGTCTCCGGGAAGGATACCAATGGTCAGCCCACCCGCCGATACAGCCCCTTTGCAGGCAGCTTCCAAGACCCCACCCAACCCCCCACAGACCAGGACGGCGCCTTGCCTGGCTAGCTCGCGCCCCACCTCTTCCGCCAGCTTGGCTTCTTGTGGTGAGCACTCACTGGCACCAATGACAGCAACGAATTTCTTTTTTTCTTTCATATCAGGGACAGACGGGAACAGACCTAAAGAATTATATCATCTAGACGGATACAGTGAAAGAGTTTAGTTATACTTGTTCATTGCGGTGGTGAGACCATCGGTAAGAAGGCAGACGATGGCTTCGCTGACCCTCGCGATTACGTCGGAGACAATTGCTTTTTCCTCCGGCGTGAAATCGCTGAGGACGTGCTCTTTGATGGCGTCTTCGTTTAGGCTTTCCATTGGCGGGCGACCAATACCGACTCGGATGCGGATGAAATCCTGACTGCCGAGTCGGGCAATAATGGAATTGATACCCCGGTGACCTCCAGAGCGACCACCCATCCGGATGCGGATTTTCCCCAGCGGCAGGTCCAGGTCGTCATGAATAACAATGAGGTCGCTGAGGCTAATATTGTGTTTCTTGACCAGACGCACCACCGACTCACCGCTTAAGTTGACAAAGGTCTGTGGCTTGGCTAAGACTACTTTCTCGCCAGCTATCTCACCGGTGCCAACCCGGGCTTTTGCGTGCCTTGAATCAAAGAGGATACCATTTGCCTTAGCGAGGTGATTCAGGCACATGAAGCCGATGTTGTGACGGTTATTTGCGTAGAAACGACCGGGGTTACCCAGACCAACGATTAGCTTCATTTGGCTTTCTCGCCGATGAGTTTGAGGAACTCGTCCTCGTTCAGGAGCTTGGTGCCTAAATCTTGAGCTTTTGCCAGCTTTGAGCCTGGTTCAGCACCAACGACGAGATAGGTGGTTTTTTTGGTTACACTGCTGCCCACCGAGCCTCCCAGTGTCTTAATTCTATCCTCAGCCTCCCTCCGGGAAAACGACTGCAGGGTGCCGGTGACAACAAACTCCATCCCAGATAGAGGCTGTTCCTCGGCGGGCTTCACAGTAACTTTTTCTTCCAGTTTGACGCCCGCTTTCCACAACTTTTCAATAATCCTTAGGTTTTCTTCCTGCTGGAAAAAGGCAATAATGCTATCGGCAATCTTGGGTCCAATGCTGGAGACGGACATTAATTCTTCCCGTGACGCCATAGCTAGCTCGTCTAGACTGTGAAATTTTTGGGCGAGGAGTTCGGCAGTCTCATAGCCGACGTGCCGGATGCCCAGAGCATAGATAACTCTGATTAGGGGGCGGTCTTTGCTCTTTTCAATAGCGTTAAGGATATTAGCGACGCTTTTCTCGCCCATCTTTTCCAGCTTTAAGAGCTCTTCCTTTTTGTCTTTGAGGTAATACAGGTC
>CAZCEF010000014.1:11041-14214 GCA_964497695.1 uncultured Dehalococcoidaceae bacterium
CCGATGTCAATCAATTTAGTGGTACCCTGGGTAGCCGGGAATTTATAGGAGATTGCCCATCTGGGCTCCCGTCCCACCACACCCAGCCCCTCATACAGCCCAAGCTGGTTCACCTTGACCACGATGCCATCGGCTTCGTAAGCTAGTCCTTCTCTCTGGGCTGTCCATGTCTGATAATATTCCTCTACCTCTTCAACAGTTTCTACAAGTTGGTTGTTGGGGTTTATCTTGAAGCCAAGGGATTTGAGATATTCCATCGTCTCCCAGTGGGTTGGTCGCATCTCCTTGCCCTCTGCCCACCCCAGCCCATAAATGTAAATATCCAGCGGGCGTTTGGCGGTAATGCGGGGGTCAAGCTGGCGCACCGACCCTGCCGCCGCGTTCCTTGGGTTGGCAAAGAGAGGTAACCCTTCCTTTGCCCGTTCCTCATTAAGCTTGTGAAAGCCGGCTTTAGGGAGGTAGACTTCCCCACGTACCTCAAATCGGGGTGGCGCATCTTTGGGAACAGATAGCGGGATGCTGTGGATAGTCCTCAGGTTCTGGGTGATATTCTCGCCATGGATACCGTCGCCGCGGGTAGCGCCGGTGGTGAGGATACCATTAACATAAGTCAAGGCGACCGCCAGCCCATCAATTTTGTGCTCACAGGTCAGGTTAAATTTCTCCCCGGCGACCAATTTCTGTGTTCGGGTGTACCAGGCGACCAGCTCGTCATAAATGAAGGCGTTAGCCAGGGAGAGCAAGGGGAACGGATGTTCCACGACACCAAAGGCTTCAACCGGGGCAGCACCAACTCGCTGGGTGGGAGAATCAGGAGTGAGGAACTGCGGATATTTCTCTTCCAGTTCCCTCAGTTCCCGCATCAAAGCATCATATTCGGCATCGCTGATTTCCGGGTTGTCCAGAACATAGTAGCGGTAGTTGTGGTAATTAATCTGCGTCCGCAGTTTATCTATTCTTTGCTTGACTTCGTCCAGCTTTGGCATGATGAGTCTCTCAAGAAGAATTCATACTAAGTATAACACAGTGGCTAGCTGGTCAAAAGACACAAATTACTGGGTTTGAAGGGTTGAATTCTCTGACCAGACAGGTGCTAGCACTTCAAATGAGTAACATCATTTAATGAAGTCAGAATTGCGCCGCCGGGATAGGTTTCCATCGTGCTGAGCGAACCCAGTTCCAACCGGAACTGCCGCCAGCGTTGGGGCTCTAACCTTAACAAATTGCAGATTATCAGTCGTAATGGTCCATTGTGAGCGACGATTAATATTTGTTCTTCAGCGCTGTGCTTTTCCAGCCTTTCTAAGAATTTGCCGACCCGTCTATTCAGGTCTGCAAAGCTCTCCCCTCTGGGGAATTTAATCGTGAGGCTGTTATTGGGCCACGGCTTGGTTAGCTCGGGGTAACGCTTGCTGACTTCTTTAAAGGTGAACCCCTCCACCTCCCCAAAATTCACCTCGCCGATTTCGGGACAAACAGTCACCGGTAAATTGTGTTCGGAGGCAATAATTTCCGCAGTTTTAACCGCGCGGCGCAGATGGCTGGAATAAACAACATCTACTTTCTCATTAGCGAGGCGGTCGCGCACCCGTTCAGACTGCCAGATACCGATATCGCTCAATTCAACATCGGTGTGTCCCCAGAGTCTCTCTGAGCTATGCTGTTTGGTGTCGCCGTGCCTGACCAGAAGTAACTTAGCCAATTGCTCCTCGCTTCCCTGTTTAATGTACGATAGCTTTGGCAAAAGTGCAAATTTATGAACATTCCTTGACAAGGGTTGGAAAAACTAAATATACTATTAGCGAAATTCACCAGCAACGATGACCATTATCTAACGCCATTTTCACACCGTGGTGTTTAAGGTGTGAATTTTTTATTTCAGTCTGGCGAAAAAATTCAAGAGGAGCAAGTTAAATGAAACATGCAGAAGCACAAAAATTGGTAGAAATGGCTAAAGAATATATTTTCCCCACCTTTTCCCGAGATGCCTCGTTCTTTGGTAAGCCGGCGTCAATAATTGAGTCGGGGGAAGGATGCCACTTTACTGATATTTTCGGCAATCGACTTCTGGAGCCGAATTCCTGTGGCGGGGCAGCCTCTCTCGGTTTCAATCTGCCTGAACTGGTTAATGCCATGATTGAGCAGATTAAGAAGATAAACACCACCACCCCCCTCTTCTTTGCGCCGACTACTCCAGTGCCATTCCTTGCCAAGAGAATCGCTGAGATAGGTCCCGAGGGGATGAAATATACCATTTTTGGCAGTAATGGTACGGATGCTAATGAGGCAGCCCTGAAGATAGCCCGCCATTACTGGAAGATAAAGGGGAAGGGGGGTAAATACAAGGTGCTCCACCGTTTCCCTGGCGACTACCACGGGATGAGCCTGAGCACACTGAGTGCTAGCGGGCATTCCTTCCGCCGGGCACCTTATGAGCCGCTCATGGCAGGCTTTATTGCTTTTCATGCGCCCAACTGCTACCGTTGCCCCTACGATATGACCTGCCCCGAATGTGGACTCTACTGTGCCGAAGAGATGCGAAAGGTTATTGAGTTTGAAAACCCGTCAACGATTGCCTGTTTTATTGGCGAATGCACCAATACCGGCTGGGGTATGGTCCTGCCTCCTCCTGGCTACATGAAGAGAATCCGTGAAATCTGCGTTAAATACGAAATCCTGATGATAATTGACGAGGTTATTACCGGCTTTGGTAAGACTGGGTACTGGTTTGAAGTCCAGAAAGAAGGCTTTGTCCCCGATATTATGGCAATGGGTAAGGGGATTGCCTGGGGGTGTGGACCGCTGTCCGGCACTCACGTCAGGAATGAAATCTACGAGGTATTCACCGGTAAAGACGCCTTAGAGCATGGTTATACTTTTGGTGGCATGGGCTATCTGGCGGCAGCCGGGCTGGCGGGCATTGAATACGTAGAGAAACACAACCTGCTTGCCCGTGTCAAGGAGATAGGTAAAATAATGGAGCGACAACTGGGCGCCCTCAAAGATAAGTCCAAGGTAATTGGCGATGTCCGCATTAACGGCGTTCTAGCTGGCGTGGAGCTTGTTAGGAATAAGAAGACAAAGGAAATGTTCCCCGACCGTGCTGGAGTTGCTAACCTCATCCGCAAGGTTGGTATTGAGAGTGGTGTGTTACTGCCCTGCTCAACCTGGTA
>CAZCEF010000015.1:0-13984 GCA_964497695.1 uncultured Dehalococcoidaceae bacterium
TCTTGGCAAGTCGGGAAGCCTCGGTCAAAGGCTGGAGGACACCGGTGGAAGTTTCCGCTTGGACCAGTGCCAGGAGCTTCACTTTTTTCTCGGCTTTCAAAGCCGATTCCAGGACTTCTGGTGCAATTGTCTTGCCCCACTCCGCCACCACCCTGACCACTTTGGCACCGCACCTTGACGCGATTTCCACCATCCTTTCGCCAAAGAAACCATTGACCCCAATGACCGCAACATCCCCTGGCTCCAAAAAATTACCCAAGCCAGCTTCCATTCCGGCTGAGCCGGTGCCCGAAATCGGGAAGGTAAGCTTATTCTTAGTCCGGAACACGCTTCTGAGGAGGCTCATGGTGCCATCCATAACGGTGAAAAAATAGGGGTCAAAGTAGCCCAGGAGTGGTGCTGTCATCGCCGATTGCACCCGGGGCGGAATATTACTTGGTCCGGGACCCATAAGAATACGATTAGGCGGATTTAAATTAAAGCGGGAAAGTTCGGACATTGGCGCACCTTTTTTCAGAGTTGTTAGACCAATGTTAACCATTTTCCTCTTTCCTTGTCAACCTAAGATAGCTTTACTAGCTTTATTTGCATTTGGTTGATTTAGATTGTTAGGCATAACCAAAACTGAACAGAACCTAAACAACTACTTATCTTGACCAGTACCAAAATTACGGTGGTTTTCACCCCAAATTACGTAGGATTACGGATACCCCGCAGGCAACAGTTTGTAGTATTAGTAAAGTATCTGATGCATCTTCGGGGAACAACCGATGAGAAGAAGAATTGGTTTTTCACTAAAAGCACCGAGAGCCAAACCCCAGGAAGTCAAAGTTAATGATGGCTGCGCCCATCACTGGATAATTGAAGCGCCGGATGGACCGAGTAGCAGAGGTATCTGCAAAATCTGTGGTTTGCAGAGAGAGTTCCTCAATGCCTGGAACTTCAAAGGCAACTGGTAAAGACTCTTAGTCTACTTCAAGAACCCCTTGGACTTTAGATATTCCCCAGCGACATCAACTGCTTTCTGACCCTCAACCGCAATCTTGGCATTAAGTGTCTGCAGGGCTACCAGATTTAGCGTCTCAAACACCGGGTTTAGAATTGTTTCCAGCTCCGGGTATTTGGCAAATACCTCGCCACGGACGATTGGCGCTGGTTCATAGACTGGCTGAACATTCCGTGAATCCTCCAGCACCACCAGCCCCAGCGCCGCCAGGTTGCCGTCAGTGCCGTAAGCCATCGCCGCATTCACGCCATCAGTGCCCTCTGCTGCCGCCTTCTCCGTTAATGCCGTGTTGCCGCCCGATAGTAGCACTAGCTGGTCTTGTTTGAGGGTAAAACCGTAAGCCTTCTGGAAGGCGGGCAAGGCGACCGGACTGGTCACGAATTCCTCCGAACCAATTAGCTTCACATAGCCACCTTTACTGATATACGCCGAAAAATCATCAAGGGTCTTCAGCTTCTCTTTATCCGCCAGGCTCTCGGGAATAGCAATCGCCCAGGTATTATTCGCCGGCGCTGATTCAAGCCAGATGACATTGTTCTTTTCTTTGTCCAGCTGCTTTACTCGTTCCCATCCCTTCTTAGCATCTTTCCACACATCCGAGCCCTCCTCCCCGAAGAAGAAGGCACCATTGCCCGTATACTCCGGGTAAATATCCAGCTCACCGCTCAGAATAGCCTTACGCACCACCGGGGTCGGTCCGAACTGGGATTTGTCCACCACCTCAAAGCCATTCTGCTTCAGCATTAAGATGATTATCTGCGAAAGTAATGCTCCTTCAGTATCAATTTTTGAGCCAACCGTAATCGGACCCTTACCAGCCCGCTCACCGCCGGCGCAGCCAGGTAATATTATTAGCACTGCCATCAAAATGACTGCTACCAGACTTAGAAATCTCTTCATCGACGCCTCCTTGCCAACACGGTGGGTGGCACTAACCCTGACTCCATCTATCTATTATATCTTATAAAGTGAGACACTGAGTTTAATATTCGTATAACTACGTAATTTAATTCACCTTTTCCCGTATATTTTGCCAAAACCACGACCGTATCACCTAGACACTAAACACGCTTTTCGGATAACTGGGGCATCAAGAAAGCGAAACCAAAAATCAGCGCGGAAATCGGCGATAAGAAAGGGAAAATGACCTTGTACAAGCAATAACTAGTATCCAGTATCATAAGTGGGTTGCGTTATTATTCTCCCTCGCCTAGTGGGAGGGAGTTAGAGGGAGGGGAATTCACCCTCACCTAGCCTCCCCCTCAAGGGAGAGGGATTCCCCAAGGGATTTATGGAGACTTCACACCAAGGCGAATTAATATAAAAGCAAGAGGCGGGTTTTTAGACATGCCTCTTGCTTATTCTTTTAACCAGGTTGAACTAAAAGGCTTTTTCCGGCTCGGGCACGCAGCGCCCGTTGACACAGAGATAACCCGAAGGGCAATCAGCATCAATACGGCAGACCATCTCAGCCCACCGCTCTTTGGCTCTCTTCTGACGGTGATAAAGAGCACTTCCGGCACCAACCCAGACTAATACCGGGGCGCAACAGCCAATGAGCAGAGCTAGAAAAGTATCGCGCAACCGTCTCACTGCTCACCTCCCAGTTCATAAGAGCTAATCAGACAATTTAAAGTTTAGCACGGCACGCCTTAACTCAAAACGGTACTTATGCTCGCCTTCGTGTAGCAAAAGACCCTATTTCCCAGTAACAAATACCCTGTTTTCCACCAAAAGAAAAGCTCTGACCGAAGCCAGAGCCTTCATTGACCTTTGGTTATTTACGAATCTACGCTTACCAGTCCCTTTCGCACGGCATATTTGATAAGCTCAGTGCGGTTGTGCAAGTCCAGTTTTTCCATTATCTTCGTGCGGTGACCCTGCACGGTCTTCAGGCTGATGAAGAGTAGGTCGGCGATTTCCCGACTGGTCAGCCCCTCGGCAATGAGCTTCAGTATTTCTCTCTCCCGAGCCGTTAGTCGGTCGTAGGGTTCCGCGCCCGACTGATGGCGGTAGTCATTAATCAACGCCGCCGCAGCCGAAGGATAGAGGAAGGAATCGCCGAGATACACTGCCCGAATCGCCGAGACCAGTTCGGAACCCAGCGCCCGTTTCGGGACGTATCCTGCCGCCCCAGCCTTAATCGCCGATAGGATATATTCCTTGTTGTCATGCTGGGTCAGCACCAGGACTTTTATTTTCGGGTTTTTCTTGGCGATGCGGCGGGTCGCCTCCAGACCGTCCATGCCCGTCATAGCAATGTCCATAACAATTACATCCGGCTCAAGCTCCTGAGCCTTCTCCACCGCCTCCTTGCCTTCCGAAGCCTCCCCCACAATTTCAATATCTTCGTGCAGACCCAGCAGCGCCCTGATGCCATCCCTCATTATCGTATGGTCATCCACCACCAGAATCTTAATCTTTGCCATAGCCACCACCTCTTAATCCGTCGGTATTTTTATTCTTATTTCCGTCCCCTCCCCGGGAGAAGAACGGATACTGAAATTCCCGTTGAAAAGTTCCACCCTTTCCTTCATACCCAAGAGACCCAGACCGCGCGGCCGGTTCTTGGTGCTTATCGCTTCCTCAACATCAAAGCCGGCGCCATTGTCCTTGATATTTACCCGCACGGTTCCCTTGGTGAAATGCAGAATAATACTGGCTCTTTTAGCATTGGCATGCCGGATAATATTAGTAATTGCTTCCTGAATGACTCGGAAAAGAGTTGTCTCCAGTTGCGAGGGTAGCCTTCTTTCCCGACCAATAACCCTGAAGTTAATGCTGACGCCCACTGTCTTCAGATTTTTCTCCGCCAACCACCGTGTTGCCGCCACCAGCCCCAGGTCATCCAGTAGAGTCGGTCGCAGCTCGTAAATTAACCGGTGCATCTCATCCAGAATGCTGATTGACATCGTCTGCAATTTCTTCAGTTGGTTCCTGGCATTAGTGGCACCCTCGGGTAAAGCCCCCGCCACGGCTTCCAGGCTGGCAGCGAGACTGGCGAGGGTCTGGGATGTCTCATCGTGGAGTTCTCGGGCGATGCGCCTGCGCTCCTCCTCCTGAATTGAGAAGATTTCCCGCAAGAGCTCGCCTCTGACCTCGTCCTGGTGCTGGATTTCCTGGTGTAACTTGGCGTTTTCCACGGCGACTGCTACCTGGGCGGCAATATTGCTCAGGAGCTGAAGGTCATCGTTGGTAAACCTCCGCGCGTCATGGCTGGCAATATTCATCACGCCTAAGACCTTTTCTTTGGAGCGTAATGGAACGCTGGCAAAAGCACTCAGTCCCTCAGCGGCGATAAGTCCGGGATGGGCGGCACGGGGGTCTTTTGATATGTCTTCCAGCAGAATTGCCTCCCCGGTCTCGGCAACTTTCCCAGCAATCCCCTCACCCAGCTGACAGCACACCCTGCGCACATAGTTGTCTGATAAGCCATGATGAACCCGGTAGCAGAGCATCTGCCTCTCTTCATCCCAGAGTAAGATGCCCCCGGTATCAACCTTCATAATCTCAAGGGTTTTGTTTAGAGCACTCCGCAAGACGGTATCCAAGTCAAGCGATTGACTGACCACACTGGCAATGCTGTTTAGCGCTAGAAGACTACGGTGGGCTTCAGCAATCTGCAACTCCATCTGCTTGGCTTCGGTCACATCACGCATTGCCTCGGCAACAGCAAGGACGTTCCCCCGCTCATCCTTTACTGGTGAGGCAATGATATCCACAAATCTTTCCTGTCTTTCTCCCTGCCTTTCATAGACATGAATGTGAGTCACGCGCGCGGGCTTACCGGTGTCCCAGACGAGCCGGAGAGGGCATTCGTGGCGGGGCGGTTGGCACAACTCCGGCAGCCCGTGGGAAATTTCATAGCAGTACTGCCCGATAACTTCCTCACGGCTCTTACCATGCCGCCTCAGCACGGCATCACTCGCCTCAACAATGCGATAATCTCGGTCAATGACCAGCAGTTCATCTTCAAGGCTATCAATCATTGCCCGCAGATAGTCACTGGAGTCCTTTGCCGCAGTCATCGCCACACTCCTACCTGAAAACAAAACTCACCTCTACCTGGTTTCCAAAAAATATTCCTTATTAATATTATAGACTTAATAGGATTAATCATCAAGAAAAAATTTGTCCCGTACTCTACGCTGCCCCTGAGAGGTACTTTGATTGGCGTAGAGTACGGGACTGCGGAGGTATGCCACCACCCCACTTACCCCATGGTAAAAGTCTGGTTTAATCTTAACTAATCCGAAGAAAAGACTTCGGGTGGATGACGGAGTAAGCACCCAGCCCGAGCGCCAGACCGACAATTATCATGAAAGCACCAACTGCCTTGACCACGGTCGCCAGACCGAAGCCCAGGTAAGCTAGGTGCAATGAGTTCTCCATAGTCATTGCCTGCAATATGGTAGCGCGCTTGGGGTCATCCCTCTTCAGCTCAGTGTAGATTCCCTGCGCCAGACGGTGCTCTTTGAGGACCTCTGCCATAGCGTGGGCTTCCTGTGCCGTATCAATGACCCCGCTAATCAACCCCTTGGCATCTTCACCAGTATAGGTCGCCTTCTCAAGGCGCATCGTCTCAGTAATCAGTCGGCTCTTATCAAAACCCTGCGCGATAAAAGTTCCGCCGATAATCAGGCTAACTAGACCCAGGACCAGTGTGATTATTACCAGTTTTTTGCTTGGGATAATTGCCACTTTTTACCTCACTTTCCCTAAATTTCGGCACTGTTTGTAGTGAATAAAGGCCACTACCCGACGCAAACCGCCCTATCTCATAAGCCCCTCTCCCCCTTCCCAAATCACTTTATTTCACCAATAAATCTACTCACACTTTAGCTCACTTTAGCCTCGTCGGATATAAGATAAATATCCCGTCTTTTCAGGGTATAACTCCCCATTTTTCGCGGGAAAACACCCTGTTTTAAGGCCGGCGGAAGACCTGCCTTGCCCCGGGGGTATTTTTGTTGACAGCAAAGAGGAAAACTTTGTATACTAATGCCATAATATTAGTCGGAAAAGAGGTCCAGCCATGAAGCTCTCCACGAGGGGACGCTACGCCACACGAGCACTCTTAGACCTAGCTCTCCATCAGAGTAATGAGCCAGCGACGTTGAAAGACATTGCCCAGCGACAGCAGATTTCCATTCGCTACCTGGAGCACCTGATTACACCCCTTGTCGCCGCTGGGATTGTGCGCAGTACCCGCGGTCCCAAAGGTGGCATTGCCCTCGCCAGACCGCCGGAAGAGGTGAAGCTGAGTGAAATTATTCGGCTTCTGGAAGGCTCAATAGCGCCGGTAGAGTGTGTTGACAACCCGAATGTGTGCCATCGCTCCGCCTCCTGCGTTACCCGTGATGTCTGGGGGGAGCTGAAGAAAGCAATGGATGACGTTCTCGCCGCTACTACACTCGCCGACCTAGTTGAGCGTCAGAAAAAGAAAGAGCAGCCCGGACCTATGATGTACTATGTCTGATTCCGGCTCCCCCGTTTAATACCAAGGAGGGGGAAACCCTTCTCTTTATTTCTAGACAAGCTAAACTCGTGGAGGACAAAATGAAATTTGAGACGATTGCCATTCATGCTGGGGAGAGACCAGACAAAGCCTTTGGCGCGGTTTCGGCACCCATCTACCAGACTTCTACCTTCGCCTTTGAGGACGTGGGCAAGACGAAAGGTTATGACTACTCGCGCACCGCCAACCCCACCCGGAAAATTTTGGAAGACACCATCGCCCGGCTAGAGGGAGGCAAGGCTGGGTTTGCCTTCGCCACCGGTATGGCAGCAGAGACCACCGTTATGCACCTGCTCAAAGCCGGCGACCATGTTGTCTCCGGAGATGACATTTATGGCGGCACCTACCGGCTCTTCCAGAACGTGATGAAAGACCTCGGGTTGGAGTTTACCTTTGTCCGAATGGATAGTCGGCAGAAGATTGAGACAGCAATCAAGCCCAATACCCGCATGATTTGGATTGAGACCCCTTCCAATCCCCTGCTTAATATTGTTGATATTGAAATGGTGGCAGATATCGCTAAAAAGCACAATATCCTAACCGTAATTGATAATACTTTCGCCACGCCCTACCTGCTGAAGCCAATTGAATATGGCATTGATTTAGTTGTCCACTCCACTACCAAGTACCTCAATGGGCACTGTGATGTGGTGGGTGGGGCGGTAGTTACCACCACCGATGCCTTAACTGAGAGAGTGCAATTTTTGCTCAATGCGATGGGGACTTGCGCCTCTCCCTTTGATTGCTGGCTGGTACTCCGGGGAATTGAGACCCTGGCGGTGAGAATGAAACAGCATGAGGAGAACGCCCAAGCCATCGCCAGTTACCTGAATAAACACCCCAGAGTCAAACGGGTATACTATCCCGGTCTCCCAAGCCATCCCGGACACGAAATCGCCAGACGCCAGATGAAGGGTTTTGGTGGCATGGTCTCTTTTGAAGTCAAGGGGGGCACTGCTGCCGCCATCAATTTCCAGAAGAAAATTAAAATTTTTACTCTGGCGGAGTCGCTGGGAGGGGTGGCATCATTAGCCGACCACGTGGCGACGATGACCCATGCCTCAATGCCCAAGGAGGTGCGGGAGAAAGTGGGCATCACTGATGAGCTAATCCGGTTATCCATCGGGCTGGAGAATGTGGACGATTTGATTGAGGACCTGGAACAAGCCCTGGCTTAAAGGAGGGAATTCTTGAAACTGTACCAGATAGTTGCCAAAGACGTTATGCGCCGGAAAAAGCGGATGCTGTATGCCACGCTCGGCATAGTTATTGGCACCATGACGGTCGTGGGCATCCTGACTATTGCCCGGGCTGGTGAAGCCAGAGTTTACGACCAGTTAGAGAAATACGGACCGAACCTGACCGTCGTGCCAGCAATTAGCAGTCTTGACGTAAAGATGGGTGATTTAAGTCTGGGCAGGCTAGCTGTCGGCGAAAACTATTTCCCAGAGGAAAGGCTGACTGAAATCCGGCAGATAGCTGATGGCAAGATAAAAGAATCGCTTAACATCACCAGCGAAGGCAATATCGCCACACTGGCACCGAAGCTCTTTGTCAATACCAATGTGAAAAAAACGCCGGTAATAGTGGTGGGAATTGACCCTGAGGAAGAGAGGGGAATCAAGACATGGTGGCAGGTTCAAGAAGGGGATTATCTTAACGACACCAACCAGGCTCTGGTTGGAGCACTGGCTTCCGAATTATTACCGCTCAATATCGGTGACCGAGTTTCACTTAATGGGAATGAAGTAATCGTTTCCGGCATTCTTGAGGAGACTGGCTCCGATGATGATTACCAGATTTTCGTACCGCTAAAAGCACTCCAGCAAGCCTTCAATAAAGAGGGACAAATCTCGTCTCTGGACATTCGCGCCCTGTGCAATGCCTGCCCGGTAGAATTCATCGCTGATGCCATAAACCAGAATATCCCGGGAGTCAGAGCTGTTGCGGTGAAGCAGGTAGCCGAATCAGAAATGGGTATGGTCGCCAAGATGAAGAATTTTATGCTGGCTTTAGCCGGCATCACCCTTCTGGTCGGGCTCTTTGCCGTCGTCAACACCATGCTGACCTCGGTGCACGAAAGAATTAAGGACATTGGCATTATGAAGGCAATCGGAGCGTCCCGTAATCAGATTATTCAGATATTCATTTATGAGGCTATCATTATCGGAATTGCGGGCGGTGTCTTTGGTTATCTCGTTGGCACGGCGCTCGCCTATGGAGCTGGACCATTGCTTTTTGGTGGCGCAACCACAACTTATGTCCCACAGTATTTCCCCCTATCGCTATTTTTAGCCACCCTTACCGCAGTCACGGCAACAATCTACCCGGCACTGCGCGCTACTCAGATTAAGGTCGCTGACTCTTTGCGGTCAATTTGAGGCACTGACAAGATGTTACAACTGAGAAAGGTAACCAAGATTTACGGTGAGGGCGACACGAAAGTCACCGCCCTGAAGGATGTTTCCTTGCAGGTTAGCCCAGGCGACTTCATCGCGATTATGGGACCTTCTGGAAGCGGCAAGTCTACGCTGTTAAATATTATTGGCGGACTGGAACGTCTCTCCAGTGGTGAAGTGATTCTGGAGGGTAACCGTATTGATAACCTGGATGAGAACGCACTGGTCAATATCCGGAGGGAGAAAATAGCCTACGTTTTTCAGCAGTACCACCTCATTCCATCACTGACCGCCTTAGAGAATGTGCTACTACCTCTGGTATTCCGTGGGGGGAATGGGGAAAGAGAAAAAGCTCGTGATATTTTGCGAAAAGTGGGCTTGGCAAACCGGACCGAACATAAGCCCAGCCAGTTAAGCGGCGGGGAACAACAGAGGGTAGCCATCGCCCGGGCTCTGGTGGGTAATCCCGCGCTCGTCCTGGCTGACGAACCGACGGGCAATATGGACCGGAAGACCGGCGAGGAAGTCCTGGGTTTGTTTGACCAGCTTCATAAAGAAGGACACACCATTATCACGGTTACCCATAACCCAGAGATAGCGGAACACGCCGGCGCCATCATAGCCCTGCGTGACGGACAAATTGTGGACAGATTAAATCCTAGAGAGGGGAGAAGGGATGTTTAAGCGCTTAGTTGGAGTTGCCCTGTTGGCTTCAATAATACTGACCATTACCGGCTGTAGCCAACCAATCAGAGCAACACAGGTTACGGCCCGGGTAGAGGGCGACACCGTACTCATTCCGGTTGGTGAAGTGGCAAATGCCAAAAACACCCGCTTTACGCTGAAAACTGTGGCGGGTGAGGTTAATTTTATGGCTTACACGGTGGAGGAAGACTTATACGTCAGGGCTAATGTTTGCCCGCCCTGTCGGTCAATTGGCTTTTCGCTTAAGGAAAAGACCCTGATTTGCGACCGCTGTGCCACCACTTTTAACGCCGAGACCGGGGCAGGTATTAAGGGCGCCTGTGTTAATTTCCCCAAGGCGGGCGTGCCCTACACGTTCAAAGATGGCAAGATTATAATGAAGGTAAGCGACCTCGCCACGGCGTACCAGAATACCCTTGAGCCCGGACTACCGTAGGAAAGCACGTGAGAGCCGAAAGGAGGGGTGGAAGATGTCTTACGCCACGGTATTACGCTGCCGCAAGTGCGGTCGGGAATACCCGCTGGAACCAATAAACCTGTGCGATTTCTGCTTCAGCCCGCTGGAGGTCATCTACGACTATAAGGCGATGGCGAAAGCGGTCAGCCGGGAGAAGATTGCTCAGGGGACGCGGAGCATGTGGCGCTATCGTGACATGTTGCCGGTAGAAAATAAAGAGATAGACCTCGGCACCGGCTTTACCCCTCTGATTAAAGCAGAGAATCTGGGTAAAGAGCTGGGGCTAGACCAGCTTTATATTAAAAACGACTGTCTTAATCCCACTTATTCCTTCAAAGACCGGGTGGTCTCAGTTGCCGTTACCAAAGCTGGTGAGTTTGGTTTTGACACCGTAGCCTGCGCTTCAACCGGTAATCTCGCCGCCAGCGTCGCTGCCCATGCCGCCAGGGGCAAGATGAAAGCTTACGTTTTCGTTCCTGCCAGCGTGGAAAATGGCAAATTGGTCGGGGCAGCAATTTACAATCCGGTCCTCGTTACGGTGGACGGCAACTATGATGATGTTAACCGTCTTTGCCGCGAAGTGGCGCGAAAATACAAATGGGGCTTCATTAACATTAACCTCAGACCGTATTACGCCGAGGGCAGCAAGACTCTTGGCTATGAAGTCGCTGAACAGCTGGGCTGGCGGGCACCAGACTGCGTCGTCGCCCCGGCGGCGTCTGGGCTTCTATTCACCAGAATCTGGAAGGGGCTGGAGGAGCTGTCCATGCTCGGTCTGATAGAACCAGTCAATACTCATATGTATCTCAGCCAAGCGGCGGGTGCTTCGCCAATTGTCACTGCCTATGAAGCGGGGAGCCTGCATGTCCATCCCGTCAAACCAGAAACCATCGTCAAGTCAATTGCCATGGGCAATCCGGCGGACGGTTATTATGCGCTGCGTGTTGCCCGGCAGTCGGGAGGTGGTGCCAGTGCTGTTACCGATACTGAAGCTATTGCGGGAATGAAGTTGCTGGCGCAGACCGAGGGTATCTTTGCTGAAGCGGCGGGTGGGGTGGTCATTGCCGCATTGAAGAAACTGGCTACGGCGCGGACAATCAAGAAGAACGAACTGACCGTTGCCTTTATCACCGGCGCCGGACCGAGAACGCAGGAGATTTTGTCAGACATAGTTCGTCCCTATCGGATAAAGCCGAACATTGAATCAGTGGCAGAAATTATCAGCGTGCCAGCCTGACATTGTGGAGGAATACGATGAGCCGAAAGCAAGTGATGTTCACTTTTCCCCCTGAACTAGTCAAAGAACCAATCATCTATAATATGGGGCGCAAATTCAATATCGTGACCAATATCCGGCGGGCGGGTGTCACCCAGGACAGGGGATGGGTGGTCCTGGAACTAGAGGGAGACGAGGCGGATACTGAGGAGGGGTTAAACTGGGTAAAAAGCAAGGGGGTCAGAGTAGACCCCGCTGACGGGGATGTGGTAGAGGGGTAGTGCCTGCCCTGCTATATCTTCATACCCACTTGGAAACCGTCAACAATGGCGTCACGGATGGTTCGTGGCTTGACACAGTCGCCAACAAGGTGAATTTCCGGCGCCCCACCTTTGATTTCCTCGTAAAGACTCAGGTCGGGAACCGACCCTGCCGCCAGAACGATGGTATCGACGAGAATGGTCTTCCTCTCCCCTTCTTTTGTGGTTACGACCAAGCCCTCGGGTGTGACTTCTTCATATTTGACCCCAGGCAGCAGGGTGACGCCCTTTTCCCGGAGCCGATTGAGCAGAAAAGCCCGCAGTGAGAAGCCAGCCCCCGTTGCCATCTCGGCACCACGGCGGGTAACCGTTACTTTCTTACCCCGGTCAGCGAGGAACTCCGCCGTCTCACAGCCGACGACCTCCCCACCAATGACGACCACCTTCTCGCCCACTTCCACTTTACCTTCCAGGACATCTTCCACCTGAGCAAAGCGAGCTTTACTGAGTCCCGGAATCTCAGGAACTACCGGCTTAACCCCTGTGCCAATGACCACAACATCGGGCTTGAATTTTACCACTTCAACAACAGTCGCCGATTTACTGAGCTGGACTTTCACACCGAGCTTCTTTAGCTGTTTCTGCAGAAATTCATTCAGAAGCCCGATTCTGCCTTTGTGAGGCGGGATTACCGCCTGAATTAGTTGCCCGCCAAGTCGCCTAGTTTTCTCCCAGAGGGTTACCCTGTGTCCTCGCATTGCCGCTACCCTTGCCGCTGTCATCCCTGCCACCCCACCACCAATCACCAGTACCTTGCGCGGCTTAACTGCCTTGACAATCAGAAATTCCGTCTCTTTTCCCGCTGCCGGGTTCACCTGGCACCTGATTCCCAGAACGCCGGGGTGTAGTAAATCACTGCGACAGCCGAAGCAGTCGGTGCACGGATTAATATCTTCCAGCTTTCCCACCGCTACTTTGTTGGGCAACTCGGGGTCAGCCAGCAGTTGCCTGCCCATCGCCACCAGGTCAACTTTAACTTCTTTAATCAGCCTTTCCCCCAGTTCCGGAGTAATCTTGCCGACGGCAATTACCGGCACCCGGACGACTTTTTTAATCCCCTCAGCCAGATGAACCAATACGCCGGGAACAAACGCCGGTGAGGGCAGGATGTTCGGCGCCGTCGGTCCTGAAGCCGAGACGTGAATGGCATCAATCCCTGCCTCTTGCGCCAGTTTCGCCGTTTCCCGTGCCTCCTCTAAGGTCGTCCCCTCTTCTATACCATACTCTTTGGTTGTCATACGGCACCAAACGGGGTAGTCCTTCCCCACTGCTCCCCTCACCGCACCAATGACCTCAAGAAGAAGCCTAGACCGATTTGCTATTGTCCCGCCGTAGCTGTCCTGTCGCTTATTGGTTGCCCGCGAGAGGAACTGGTGAAGCAGATAACCGTGGGCGCCGTGAATTTCTACCCCGTCAAACCCCGCTTTTCTAGCTCTTGCCGCTGCATCAGCAAAATAGGTAATGATTTCCTTTATTTCCTCAATGGTGAGCTCCTTGGGGACTTCCCCACCGGGTGCTGCCACTGGTGAGGGAGCTACTGGCGGCATCCCCATCAGCCAGGATTTCGCCATCCTACCCCCGTGGTGAAGTTGAATCGCCGCCTTAGCGCCATTATGGTGAATTGCCTCAACCAGTTCGCTCAAACCGGGAATATATTCATCAGCGCTGATACTGAGCTGTTTGGCAAAGGCTTGCCCACGGGGATGAACATAAGTTGCCTCAACAATAATCAGTCCCGCCCCACCCTTCGCCCGCGCCTCATAGTGATTTTTGGTACGCTCGCTAACGGACCCTCGCTCCTCAGCATACTGGGTTACCATTGGTGGAAACACTATCCGGTTCTTGAGCTCCATCTGGTTTATTTTGAAAGGTTGCCACAACGGACTTTTCATATCCGGACCTCCCAGACTTTATACTCCGAGCAAATCGCCTACCTTTAAACCAACTTCCTCAGCAAACTCCGCCGCTCCGATTTTTGGTAATCCTTCAAGCTGGACTCGCTTGATTAAGATTGACCCGCTCTGCGCCGCAACGACGAGTCCCTTATCATTGATCTCAGTAATTTCCCCAGCTTTGCCACTCCCCCCAACCAGCAATTCCGAGTCAAAGACTTTAAAGCGGAGACTGCCGAAATTGGTTACTGCCCCTGGTTGCGGGTTACTCCCCCGTATCAGGTTATAGACTTTTGCCGCCGACTGGCGCCAGTCAATCACGGTATCTTTTTCCGTGCACAGTCCTTCGTAAGTTGCCTGCGATTCGTCCTGCGGGGTTTTCGGCGCTTTGCCCTCTTTAATCAGTTTTATACTCTCAATTATTGCTTCTATGCCCACCGGGAAAAGTTTATTGAAATAGAGTGTCCCAAC
>CAZCEF010000016.1:0-2133 GCA_964497695.1 uncultured Dehalococcoidaceae bacterium
TTCAATTGAAGGAAGGGTTAAGCGTTACTGTCAGCATCATCGTTGCCGAACGGGACAATATCATCCTGGTGCCCAGCCGCGCCATTACCCGCGAGGGCGGGACGAGCTACGTACAGGTACAGAAAGATGCGAAAACGACCGAAAAGCGCACCATCAAGACAGGCATCAGCAATGGGCAGTTGACTGAGGTGTTGGAAGGACTAAGCGAAGGGGAAAATGTTATTCTCCCCAAGATAACCGCTCCCCAGTCATCCTCTCAATCAAGTCAGCCAAGGCCGCCAGGTATGATGGTACCTCTGGGACCACAGCCAGTAAGGAAGTAGGCTACCTAAATGATACGGCTAAAAGAAATTGTTAAGGTCTACCTGATGGGGAAGCGGGAGCTGGAGGTACTGCGGGGAGTGAACCTGAATATTGAAAAGGGCGAGATGGTCGCCATTATGGGACCCTCTGGCTCCGGAAAGACGACGTTGCTTAACGTAATCGGTTGTCTGGACAAGCCAACGTCTGGCGTCTATTATTTTGAAGATAAAGAGGTTAGCCGTCTCAATTCAACCGAGCTGGCTAAGGTCAGGGGACAGAAGATTGGCTTTGTCTTTCAGACTTTTAACTTGCTACCTCGTCTTTCGGCGCTGGCAAATGTTGAACTCGGGCTAAGGTATGCCGGGGAGTACGACCGCCGCCGTGTGATGGCGGCGCTGGATAGGGTGGGACTGGCTAATCGGGCGCATCACCGGCCCACTGAGCTTTCTGGCGGCGAGCAACAGAGAGTCGCCATTGCCCGCGCGCTGGTGAAGAACCCGCCGCTTGTCCTTGCTGATGAGCCCACCGGTAATTTGGATAGCCGCACTTCTGAGGAAATAATCTCTGTACTCGTTGATTTGCATCGGGAAAGTAATCTTACCTTGGTTATGGTTACCCATGAAGGGGATATCGCCAAGCGTTGTCAGCGTATCATTCATATTCGCGATGGTCAGGTGGTGGCGGAGGAAAAAGTATGAGAAAGTGGTTGGACCCGCTTTTCAGCGCCTGGGTAGGCGTGGTAACGCATAAGCTCCGCAGTGTCCTGACCATTTTGGGTATCGTCATTGGTGTAGCGGCGGTGATTACCCTGATGTCTATCGGCCGGGGAGCTGAAGCGCAGATAATCTCCCGCATCCAGAGTCTCGGCGCAAACCTGGTTCTCATCCGTCCCGGAGCCACTTTCGGGTTTGGCGGGATAAGGGGTGCCTCTGGCAGTGCTGTCACCCTCACCTTTGAGGACGCCGCAGCCATTGCTGAGGAAATTCCGTACATAGATGCGTTGGCACCATCCTTTTCCACATCACAGCAACTGGTTTCCGGCAGGCAGAACATGAATGCTCAGATTACCGGCGTAACCCTTTCGTACGAGAAAGTGTATAATCTGCAAACAACGGAGGGCACTTTTATCTCCGAAAGCGATTATGAGCGCAATGCCAGAGTCGCCGTCATCGGTTCGGATATTGCCGCCACCCTATTCCCCGGTGCCGACCCCGTCGGTCAGCAAATACGGGTGGGTAATAATATTCTGGTTGTTATCGGTGTGCTTAAGAGCAAAGGGGCAATGACCGGTTCCACCGATAGTAATGTCTTAATCCCGCTACCCACGATGCAGCAGATGATTGCACAGCCACTGACGAAGCGCGGCGAGCGCATCGTTAACTCTATTGCCCTCACCGTGAACGATAAGGACAAAGCAAAAACTGTGGTGGAAGAAATAACATCACTGCTCCGCACCCGTCATCAACTCACGGCTACTGCTGATAATGATTTCACTATCACCTCTCTGGAAGAAATCGCCGGCACCATCTCCGAAGCAATGGGGACGATGACCCTGCTTCTGGGGGCGATTGCCGCTATCTCCTTACTGGTGGGGGGTATTGGGGTGATGAACATTATGCTGGTTTCGGTGCTGGAGCGGACGCGTGAGATTGGCATCCGCATTGCTCTTGGTGCGCGCCAGCGTGATATCTGGACTCAGTTCCTCGTTGAGGCGGCTTCGCTGACCTTTACCGGCGGCATTATCGGGGTGGTACTGGGTTGGGGCGCCTCCAAAATCGTAACTAACCTGGCGGCTATGCCGACCATGGTCTCGGCAGATATTGTCACCCT
>CAZCEF010000016.1:2233-5277 GCA_964497695.1 uncultured Dehalococcoidaceae bacterium
CCTAAATTAGTATTAGTGTAATGCTTCAGTCGTTTTCGAGCAAACCGAGGTGCCAAAATGATGCAACCCTCCCCGATTATTGCCACTCAGTCTTCTGTTCACCTCCTTCCGTCTAGCGGTAGCTTCTCTTACTTTCCTCTTGCGCTCAGCCAGTTATGCCTCCGGGTTACCGATAGCAGTATTTGGTGACGGCTGTCCCTTTAAATCCCCTTAAGCGTCGCCAGCTGGGCTTGGGCGTCATAGTTATAATCGGCGGGACGGCTGACATAGAAAGTATTGGGCAAAGTTACTGGTGGCTCGCCTTTGATTGACTTTACCAGCTCAAAAGCCCGTGTCACGTGGACTTCATCGCCTTCAATTGATAGCACCACTGCCCCCTCTGAGCCGCCCACTCCGCCGGAGCCGAGATGGTAAGCTTTGACGCCACAGAGGACTGCCAGCGCCTGAATCTCGGTAACCACTTTACCGGTGATTTCGGGGGTGAGCTTGGGCGGTAAGCCTGTACTGTATTTGAAGTAGTAAATGCCGCTGTGGTGGCAGGCTTCCCAGACTGACGGTATTAGCTTCTCCAGACCAACGGCGATTATCAAATGGGAGTTCCGTGGGGTAACGATTGGCGTGAACATACCCCACGTGCCCCCCTTGACCGAGGAGACAAAAACACCAGCATTGCCGTCCCGGTCAACGGCATTGGCGCCCTTGATGAATACGTCGTCCGGACCAAATGTCTTTATCTCTACGTTTGAATCGGCATTTTCCACAACCTTGCCCTTCCTGATGACGTGGGCGGTGCAGGGGGGAGGTCCGTAGTTGGCATTGGTCATGCCATTGACGACCATACCCACCGTCTGCCCTGCTTTGGGCTCTATCTTTACGCCGAGGAGTTCTTCGGTAACATAGGCGTTGGTGACGCCACGGGCAATGATGATGGTGCCGTTTTTCCAGGCGTTCTTCACTTCCGGAAGTGCCACGACGGCTTTCGCCAGCAGTCTTCTTGATTCTGACGGATTGAGCACCACCAGAGCGGCAATCTTTTGTTCTTTGGGTTCGGGAACAGCTACTTCGTAAAACACACTTTCCTCCTTAGTTAAGGTTTGACTATTTCTTGGCTATCAGATGGCAGTTGACGCAATTGGACATTGGTTCACCTTTGAGACCAGCTATCAGGTTCTCTACTGCCAGTAAGCCGTAGAACGGCATACCTATTCGGCATGTGGTTTCAGCAGGTCAAGACATTCCTTGTCTATCAGGCAGCTGATGAAAACTCTGGGCTTTCCGGACATAGTGACCTCCAATTGAAATGTTGTTAGCTATTTTACTCCAGTTTGCCGGAAAGATAAACCATTACAAGCAGACTGAGTAGCCGCCATCAACTGGTATTGCTGCGCCAGTAACAAAATCGGCAGCCGGGCTGGCAAGAAAAATTGCCGTCCCCGCCAGTTCATCAGGCTCGCCCCAGCGTCCCACTGGCGTCCGCCTGACGACATTCTCTTCCAGTCCGGGAATTTCTTTTCTTGCCTGGCGGGTTAGTTCAGTATTGAACCAACCGGGTAGAATGGCATTGGCCTGAATATTGTCCCGTGCCCAGGCCACGGCTAGGCTCTTGGTCAATTGCACAATACCGCCTTTGCTGGCGCTGTAGATGGCTATCCTCGCCCCGCCAAAAATGGAAGACATTGAGCCAATGTTAATGATTTTCCCGCCACCCACGGCTTTCATCGCTGGGTAGACTGCCTTAGAGCACAAGAAAGCACTGCTGAGGTTAGTCCGCATAACCAGTTCCCACTCCTCAATGGCGTAGTCCTGAGGGGACCTACGGATATTTGTGCCAGCATTATTCACCAGAATATCAATGCGACCAAAAGTCTCCATGACTTTAGCCACCATATCCCGGACCTGTTGCGGTTCCAGCAAATCCACCTTGACGCCGATTGCTTTTACGCCGAATTCTTCTTTAATCTCTTTAACCGCCTGGGCTGTCTTGACTTCATTTCGTGCCGCGATGGCGATATTGGCACCGACCGAGGCGAAGCCCCGGGCCATGGCTTTACCGAGACCGCCATTCCCACCAGTAACAATAGCCACTTTACCCTGCAGACTGAATAAATTCTTCATTGCTTCCTCCTGAGCGATTTTTTGACCTAATAGACATTAGCCTATAACTTTGGCTCTGTCAAACTTTTGACATTAGATTTATTTTTATCTTATAGGGCTGATGTATTGCCCAATGTTTCTTACCGCCCGAAGAAAGTATCACTAAGGTACTGAATGAGTACAAAAGTTGCATTCAAAGTATACCTAGCGGTAAAATGAGTTAGTTTTTAGCCGTTTGGCGATTTTTGGAGAGGCAATATGCGACTGTCTCAAAAAATGGCTCGTTTAGGTACCGAAACGGCTTTCAAGGTTCTGGCACAAGCCCAGGCTCTGGAAGCAAAAGGTGTTGATGTCGTTCATCTTGAGATTGGTGAGCCTGACTTTGATACTCCGGATAATATCGTTAGTGCCGTCACTAGGGCAATTAATAACGGCTTTACTCATTACTGTAACTCACAGGGGATTATTCAGTTAAGAACCGTCATTGCTAAAGAAATTGAAAAGACGCGTGGTGTGCCGGTTGACCCTGACCGTGTTATTGTCACCTCAGGTGCCAAGCCAATAATGTTCTACTCAATTCTGGCACTGCTTGAGGAAGGCGATGAAGCTATCTATCCCAACCCCGGCTTCCCGATATACGAGTCAATGATTAGCTTCTCCGGTGCCAGACCGGTCCCGATTCGACTCAGGGAAGAGCTGGAATTTCGTTTTGATTTGGATGAGCTGAAGTCCAAGATTACCCCACGCACTAAACTCATAATCATCAACTCGCCGCAAAATCCGACGGGTAGTGTACTGGAAGAAGATGATATTCGCGCTTTAGCGGATATGGTGCGAGAGCATGACATTATTGTCCTTTCCGATGAGGTTTATGAGTACTTCGTTTATGAAGGGAAAGCGTACAGTATTGCCAGCCAGCCGGGGATGATGGATAAAACAATATTGCTCAG
>CAZCEF010000016.1:5377-12789 GCA_964497695.1 uncultured Dehalococcoidaceae bacterium
GGTGCTTTCTACGTTTTCCCCAATATCCAGAAAACGGGAATGAAGTCCAAAGAGTTAGCTGGGCTTCTTTTAAAGAAAGCTGGTGTTGCCGGTCTATCGGGCACCGATTTTGGCCGGTATGGTGAGGGATATCTACGGTTCTCTTATGCTAACTCCCGCGAGAACCTAGAAAAAGCCCTGACCAGAATAAGTGCAGCATTACCCCAAATTGCCCGTTAGCGATACGCTGTACACGCAGGGGGATTTTTGGCTCACAATTTAATTAAAAGAAAGGCGTGTTATGGAACTGAAAGGTTACCGGAGACCAGATGGCAGGGTAGGGTTTAGAAATCATGTCCTGATACTGCCCACCGTATCGTGCAGTTATGGGGTAACGCAGAAAATATCAAACGCGGTGCCCGGCACAATCACTCTCCCCATTGATAGCGGCTGCGGTATGCTGGCGGAAGATATTAAGCTCTTTTCTGCCACGGTGGTTAACTTGGCGGGTAACCCCAATATCGCTGGCACACTGGTGGTGGGGCTGGGGTGTGAGGCGCTTACCGCTGAGCAAGCCGCTCCCAGGATAGAAAAGTTTGGCAAGCCGGTCAGGTATCTCAGTATCCAGAAGTCTGGCGGCACGCTTAAAACAATAGCGGAAGGTATTAAGATTGCTCAGCAGTTAGTCAGGGAAACAGCAACCATCAAGCGTGAGCCCGCCGCAGTATCTGATTTAATCATCGGGCTGAAGTGTGGTGGCTCAGACCCAGCCTCCGGGCTCACCGCCAATACCGCCCTGGGGGTAGCGGTGGACATGGTGGTGGACAGCGGTGGCACGGCGATAATAGGGGAAATTGTGGAGTGCATCGGGGCGGAGAAGGTGATGGCGGAGAAAGCCGTCACCAGGGATGTGGCAAACCGGATTCTGAAGGCAGTAAAGGACTTTGAAGACCATGTGCGAATGTATGGCGCCGACCTAAGCAGTGGCGAACCGAACCAGGGCAATCGTGAGGCGGGACTGACCACCCTGGAAGAAAAGTCGCTGGGTTGTGTCCGCAAAATAGGCTCGCGACCCATTGTGGATGTGGTCGGCTACGGTCAGATTCCGACTAAAAAGGGTCCGATTTTGATGGACGACCCGAGCTATGACGCTCCCTCTCTTGCCGGAATGGTGTCGGCAGGCGCTCAGATACTCGTCTTTACCACCGGGCTGGGCACACCCTTTGGTATTGCCGTCTCCCCAGTAATCAAAGTTATCTCCAATACGCCAGCTTACGAGAGAATGAAGGATAATACTGATATTAACGCGGGCACTATCCTTGAAGGCAAAGAGAGTATTGCCCAGGTTGGCGAGCGAATTTACCAGTTCATACTGGAAGTGGCTAATGGCAGGCAGACCAAAGCCGAGGAACAGGGCGAAAACCTGTGCCAAATCTGGCGTCGGACGGTGGTTCTCTAAAGGAGATAACGATGAAAAAGATAGCATCAGCCGTAGTCATTAGTGAGCAAGATAATGTGGCGACTGCTACCAGAAACATTGCCGCCGGCGAGAAGATAACCGTCAATATCGGGAACAAGTCAACCGAGCTCTTGATTAAAGATAATATCAGGTTTCTGCATAAGTTTGCCTCAAGGGAAATCAAGAAGGGGGAGAATGTGCTCAAGTATGGGGCAGTGATTGGGGAGGCAACCCAGAACATCTCACCGGGGGAGCACGTCCACACTCACAACGTCCGCAGTCTCCGAACTTAGAGGGGCAGCTTTCTCCCCACCCCCTTCTCTACGGCTTGCCGATAAATGTATATGGCTACGCCCATATCTTCCAGAGCTAGTCCCAGGTTCATTGCCATTATTCTTTCTCGCTCGTTTTGTCGCCCCGGCTTCTTACCCGCCACAATATCGCCAAGGTCGGCGTAGATTTGGGGTAATGTCCTAAGATAGCCCTCGGACTTGAAGTACATTATCTGCGGGATATCGTCAACACAAAACTTGTCCGCCCCCAGCAGGACTTCTTTCTTCCAGTAAGAGTCCAAATCTACCGGCGCCGCCAGTGCCCCGGCTTTGAGCCAGCTATCTTCAATGACCGGATTCGGCTCCTTGAGGAGCGGACCGGCGGTAACGATAATATCGCTTCCGACTACAGCTTCCCTGGGCGAAGCCACCCCAATGACATTGAGCCCCAGCTTCTTTTTCATTTCACTGACGTATTTCTGCTGGACTTCGGGTCGGATGTCATAAGCCTTCGCTGCCGTTATCTTTTTCAACACGGTGGTGAGGGCTTCCAGATTGCTCCTGCCCTGCACACCGCAGCCAATAATGCCGATGACACTGGAATCGGGGCGGGCGAGGTACTTAGTAGCCACTGCGGTAACGGCGCCAGTCCGCATTGCCGTAATCCAGGTGCAGTCCATCACCGCAATGGGAATACCCGTTTCAGTATCGTTCAAAATTAAAAGTCCGAAGATATACGGGAGCCCTCTTTTACAGTTCTCGGGGTAGCCGGAGACCCACTTTATCCCTGCCGCTTTGAGGTCGGGTAAGTAGGCGGGCATAGCGTGAATGAAGGCATCCGGCATGGTGTGTATTCCCGGTTTGGGCGGCATCTCACATTTGCCCAAGCCTTTTAAACGCAGGGCATCCTCCACCCACTTCACAATCTGCCCCATCGGGATATCCAGGCTTGCCACGTCTTTGAGCGACAGGTAAAGAATTTGCAGTGGTTTCATTTTACCCAGCTATCCGGTCATTTCTTTGTCATAGGCAAAGAGTGCCGGGATACCGCCGGTATGGATGAAAACAATAGTATCCTTTGCTGTGAACCTGCCCTTGCGGATAAGGTCTATCAACCCAGCCATTGCTTTGCCGGTATAGACCGGGTCAAGGAAAATGCCTTCGGTCTGGGCAACCAGCTTGATTGCCTGGCGGCATTCCTCGGTGATTATCCCGTAGCCTTCACCAATATAATCATCAAACACAGTTATCTCGTCAGGAGTGAAGGTAACCTTCATGTTTAACAATTTTGCTGTTTCGTTTGCCATCTCCACCACACCCTCTACTGCCTGCGGCTTTTTCCGTGAAATACTAATGCCAATCACTTTCATTGGTAGCTTGAGGTATCTCACTCCCAGCTCCAGTCCCGCCTGAGTACCGGTTGAGCCGTTGGCTATGATGAGGTATTGGGCATTAATCTTTTGGGCCTGCAACTGCTGTCCTATCTCGTCAGCCGCATTGACCCAGCCAACTGACCCAATCGGCAGATGTGCCCCGACTGGGATTACCAGGGGTTTCCGCCCCTGCCGCCGCAAGTCTTCCGCGATGGCGTTCATTTTGCCTATCATGGCGGGACCACTTACGTCAGAGATTTGCGTTGAATCAACCAGAATAACCTTTGAGTCAAGGATATTGTGGAGGAGCAGATTTCCCTGCATTTCTGAGTGGACGCCTTTTATCAGGACAACGTAGACTTCCATATTCAGCTTGCGTGCTGCCGCAGCTAACTGAAGGGCAAAGTTAGACTGTGAGCCACCGGTGCCAATGACGGCGTTAATCCCCTTTTGCCTGGCATCGCCAAGGACGAATTCAAGTTTGCGGCACTTGTTGCCCCCCAGCGCCAGCCCTGTCAAGTCATCACGCTTGATTAAAATACGCGGACCCTTAAGGGCTGCGGATAGGGGTTTGGCGTCTATCAGAGGGGTAGGATAGTTACCTAAGGGAATACGTGGCAGTTTAGCAATGGCTGGTATCATACTCAACTCCTAATAGGCTGGTATCAGGACTTTGGGACCGAGGACAGCCACGGGTAGCCACTCGGCAATCGGGGGCCAATAAGTGGTTACCAGAATCACCGGTACATAGCCGGCAAAGACAAATAACAGGGACGGTCCCAGCATCTCGGCAAAAGTGGTCTTGCCAATAAGCTGGGCCAGAAAAGTGAGTGGTGCCATCGGTGGTGTTAGATTCCCCATGGTTAGATTGGTCACGATAATGGCAGAAAAGTGCACCGGAGTAACGCCGAGCTCTTTGGCAATCGGGAAAAGCAGGGGCGCTGTAATAATCATCCCCGAGATATCATCCACAAACATCCCAACGATAAACAAGAAGGCATTCATCACGAGCAAAAGGACATATCTATTTTCCGAGATTCTCAACATGACATCAGACAGGGCTTGGGGCACCTTCTCCATCACCAGCATACGACTGAATACCATAGCGAAGAGCAACATTACCATAATGGCACCAATGTTCATACCAGATTCTATTAGTGCCTGGCCAAAATTCTTAGCCGTGAGTCCGCGATAAACGAAAAAGCCTATGGGAATGGCATAGACCGCCGCTATCGCCGCCGCTTCAGTTGGGGTGGCAATACCCCCATAGATGGAACCAAGTATCAATACCGGCATGAGTAATGCCGGCAGAGCACGCCAGCCCGTCGAAGATACTTCCTTACTGAATTGTCTCAGGCTCCCGATAGGGCGGGGTCTCTTTACAGTGGGGAAGCGGCGCACCGCAAACCAGTTAATAATGATGAAGAAAATCATCAGGAGAACGCCAGGTAAGGCGCCAGCCAGGAAACAGGCGGTGATTGAAGTATAAGTTATCCAGCCATAGAGTATCATGGAGAAACTGGGGGGAATGAGCAGGGATAAACCAGCCGAAGCCGCCAGCAGTGAGCTGGCATAACCACGCGGGTAACCCTCCTCGTCCGCCAGTTGCGGTATCATGATGGAACCAATAGCGGCAACCGCCGCGGCGGCACTGCCACTGATGGCGCCAAATATGCCGTTGGCAACCGCGGCGGCCGCTCCCATACCGCCCTTCACCCGGGAGGCAAAAGTATTGACAAAGTCAATCAGGGGACGGGTGATATTCCCCTTTTCCATGATAGCTCCGGCGATGATATAGAGGGGGATGGCTAATAAGAGTATTGACCGCATCTGGCCAAAGGCATAAGGTAACAAGAAGGCGAGGTCATAATTCAAAATGGCTGCCATAATCATGACGACCAAAGCGAAGGAAAAAGCGACGGGAACCCCGGATAGAAACAGGACGACCAAAAACACCAAACTTAAGCTGATGGTCAGCATTTCAATTGCCACTCCCTGCGGACGAGGTCGCGGGTAATCGCCGAGTCAGGTCTCGAATTGAACCAATGAATTGCGTTAGACAATACAGCGTTATCAGGACAAAGCCGACTAGGAGAGCCAGTCTCGCATAGGCTAGAGGTAGAAGTAAGTGGATGGTCCTCGGGTTCACCTGAAGGCTGTAAGTAAACTGGTCATAAGCCAGTACGATTACAATGCAACTCATTACCAAGCCGATCGCATCGGCAACTGCTCTAAATCCAATCAAAACTTTGGGCTTGGTGGGGAACAACATATGCACCATACCACAAGAGATATAGTTACGCTTGTAGCTAGCATAGGCTCCCCCGGCCATATAAAACCACCAGACAAGATATATAATTAGCTCTTCCACCCACAATTGTGGGGAGAAAACAATGTAACGGACGAGAACCTCGGCGAACATGAGGCCGGTAATAACAATACCTAACCCTATAATCAGGAAACGCTCCAGGTTAAGCGGCGCTTCCCACAGCATCTTCGCTACTTTTCTCAGCAAGCCACTCCTTTCGGTCTGGCTTTAATTTTACAGGGCACGGGAACACTACTAATGCCCCCGTGCCCTCCTGTTTGAAGTTCGTTTAGAGCGTCTTGTAGTAGGCGACGACTGCGTCCAGTAGTGCCTTACCGATGAGAGATTGCATTGCCGGCCAGACGTCTTTCACGGCAGCATCCGCCATAGCTTTGTACTCGGCATCACTGAATTGGTAGACCTGGATGCCGTAGGCTTTCATTTTATCCGTAGTCACCTTCTCGAAGTTTTCAGCCTCCGCGTTCCTGGCATCTTGCTGCTCTTTAGCGGCATTCAGAACTATATTCCGGTCTTCGGCCGACAGGCTGTTCAGCAGTTTCTGGTTCATGATGACAATGAGACTCTCAAAGTGACCGCGATAGGGTAACCAGAATTTGATGACATCGCGAACCGAATCGTAGGTGGAGTTGACGGAACCACCGTAGATGGCTTCAACCACACCGGTCTGGAGAGCAGTGAATACCTCTGCCCAGGGCATGATGGTGGGGAGAAAGCCCATTCGGGTAAACAGTTTTTCCGGAGAGATGGCGCCCCAGACTCTTATCTTCATATCCTTTTTGACGTTGGGGTCGCCAGGGCTCGGCGGCATTCTCTTGGCACCCATACCAATGAACCCGTCCGAGAGCACAGCGATGGTCTTAACGCCCAGGGCATTGTTCATCTTTTCAGCTTCGTCATAGATGAAGCCGCCGGGTGAATAGGCCTTGCGGATTTCCGCCCAGTTTTTCACCAGATAGGGCATCCAGACTATCTCCAGTCGTGGGTCATGAAGCGTGGAATAGGAAGTAACCTGCAACTCAATAGTGCCTTTCATCACTTCCTCAAAGACCGGAAGCCAGTCGCCGAGGGCGCCGGCTGGAAAGACATCAATCGTGATACGTCCGCCGCTGGCACTCTTGACCTTATCGACAAACTGCTTGGCACCAACTACGGTGTAATGCTCTGGGGAGAGAGAGGCAGCGTATCGCCACTTATAGGTCTTTGGTGCCGGGGCTGGCGCCGGCGTCGGTGCTGGTGCCGGTGCTGGCTTGGCGCAACTGACCAGAATTGCAGTTAGAGCTATCAATAGCACCAGCGAAATTAAGCCTAGTTTCTTTAACACTGTTAACCTCCTCTATCTGAAATCTTGATTTCCCGGTAGTCCATTAAACACTTCACATCGCTAACCACCTCCTATAAAAAATTATTATACCATTAACTTGGTCGCTTCGGGTATTTCTTCAGTCCGATACGCTTCAACCACATGGCTTCATATTTCTTCAGCTCTTTCACGATGTCGTCCGGAAGCGGTTTGGACTGGTGAGTCTTCAGGATATTGATGGTCTTCTCCTTGAGCAGTTCAGCGCAGCTCTTGGCATCCGGGGTCTTAGTGGCGCTCCGGTCAAAGATGGTCGGCACCCAGAAGTTGCGGAAGTGCTTCAGGGTATGCTTTTCGGAGATATAGGTGCCTCTCGGTCCGACCTTCTCAATGAGGTCAAGGGGCAGGGTGTCCTCATTAATTTCAATGCCGCGCATAACCACCTTAGCCATTTCAATAATCTCATCAATAAAGACAATGAGCTCGGCGGACATTCCAGACGCGTGATAAATAATACCAACGTCATGAACGAGGTCAGCACCGGAGAGTAAAGTCAGCAGAACCTGATAGGTGATTTCAGCACCTGCCTGAGCATCAACAGTATAGGCGTCAGTGCAGCCCGCGGTACCGAACATGGGCAGTTTGTAATAGTGGCTGATTTCAGTCAATGCGGCGACAAGCAGGGTCAACTCAGGAGCGCCGT
>CAZCEF010000017.1:0-1504 GCA_964497695.1 uncultured Dehalococcoidaceae bacterium
TGGGAGTCATTCCAAATGAAGGAGATACTTTTCACTGCTTTTCAGCCTCCTGTCTGGCCCGTGCGTTGGACAATTCCCATCGGTGCACTTCTAATTTTCCTGCAGGGGCTGGCGGAGGCAGTTCGGGACGTATACATGGTCGCGAAAGGAGAAAAGCTGGAGTGAACATTGACATTATTCCTTTAACGATAGGTATGTTTACCGGCTTAGTTCTGCTGATGTTAACCGGTCTGCCAATCGCCTTTGTCACCGGGACAATCGCTTGCGTAGTCGCGCTGATAGTCTGGGGACCGGGTGCCCTGGAAGTGGTCTTGAACATAGTTACCGGTTTCATGAAAAACTACATCTTCATCGCTGGTCCCATGTTTATCCTTATGGCTGGCTTCCTAGAAAGAAGCGGGGTGGTGGATAGGCTCTTTGACGCCGTCCGGGTGTGGTTTGGTCCCGTTGGCGGTGGCTTAGCCATTGCCACCATTGTTGCCGGCACCATCATGGCGGCGACAACCGGTATCATTGGTGGTTCAGTGGTTACTCTGACTCTGGTTGCCCTGCCCGTCATGCTCCGCCACGGCTACAACAAGTCAATTGCCCTGGGTTCCCTTATGGCTGGGGCTGACCTCGGGACGCTCATCCCACCCAGCATCGTGTTTATTGTTTACGGTTTTGTCAGCGGTGCCTCGGTGGGTCAATTATTCATGGGCGGGTTGATACCGGGACTAATTCTTTCGGTTGCCTATTGTTCTTATGTACTGACTAGGAGCCTAATCAATCCGATACTTTGTCCGCCACTATCTAAGGAAGAAAGACAGATTCCTTTCCGCCAGAAGATTGCCCTGGGTAAAGGTCTCATCCTGCCCGGTCTGCTCATCATTTCTGTCCTGGGGTCAATTTATGGCGGGCTGGCAACTCCGACTGAAGCCGGTGCCGTGGGTAGTGTCGGCGCCCTGCTGACAGCGGCGATTCACCGCAGGTTCAGCTGGAAAATGCTTAGAGATTCGGTCTATGTTACCGTGGAAGCCACCTGCATGATGGCGTGGATTGCCTTTGGCTCCTTGACCTTCGCCGCCGTGTACGGGTTAGCCGGTGGCACTGAGTTCATTAAGAAACTAATGGTGGCACTGCCGGTAAGCCCCCTGGCGATTGTCTTTTTTATGCAGATGATTTTATTTTTCCTCGGCTTTGTGCTTGATTGGCTGGGCATCCTGTTCCTGACGATACCCCTTTTCGCCCCGGTAGTTTCAGCACTGGGCTTTGACTTGGTCTGGTTCGGCGTCCTTTTTGTCATCAATATTCAGATGGCATACCTGACGCCACCTTTCGCCCAAGCAGTATTCTACGTGAAAGGTGTTGCGCCCAAAGAAATCACTATGGCTGACCTGTATAAATCTGTCTGGGCTTTTGTGGCGATAATCTTCGCTAGTCTCATTCTCGTAATGTTTGTCCCCCAGATTGCCCTGTGGCTACCGCGGCAGATGATTGCCAAATAGCCTAACCTAGGAGTTAC
>CAZCEF010000017.1:1604-3620 GCA_964497695.1 uncultured Dehalococcoidaceae bacterium
TTGCCCTGTGGCTACCGCGGCAGATGATTGCCAAATAGCCTAACCTAGGAGTTACGGCAATGTTTGATTTCAAGAAATTGGAAACCAGCCTCATTAGCGGCGATATTGAGAAGACCGAAAAACTGACGTTAGCCGCACTGAAAGCGGGCGTGCCAGCCAAAGAAATACTGGACAAAGCACTCGTCCCGGGGCTAGATGAGGTGGGGCGGCGGTTCCAGCAAGGTGAATATTTCTTCCCCGAACTGCTGGTGGCAGGCGAAGCGATGAAGACCGCCATGTCGCACCTGAGACCAATCCTCGCTAAACCAGGCGCCGGCGGCACCGTCAGGAAATTCATCATCGGGACTGTTAAGGGTGATATCCATGACATCGGCAAGAATATCGTCATCATGATGCTGGAAGGGAATGGCTGGGAGGTAACCGACCTTGGAATAGATGTGCCTGCCGAGACTTTCGTCAAAGCCATTCGAGAAAATGGCTATCAGATTCTTGGTATGTCCGCCTTATTGACTACCACGATACCCCGCTTAGCCGAAACAATTGAGATGCTGAAAGCACAGGGATTGCGAAACAAGGTGAAGGTTATGGTGGGCGGCGTTTCAGTGACTCAGGCTTACGCTGATAAAATTGGCGCTGATGCCTACGGAAAAGATGCCGTTGAAGCCGTTACCAAGGCAAGACAGCTAATCGGAAGATAAGAGGTGACACCAATGAATGGTCTAGAACGAATGACCAGAGCACTCCAGCGGCAGGAACCGGACCGGGTCCCTCATTTTGAGCTTGGAATTCATCAGAAGGTCAGAGATGCTATCAAACCTGGAGCTTCCTATGAGGATTTCGTTGAGTTCATGGATATTGATGCCATTGGTCTGGGCGACCTGACTAATTCCACCAAGTTTACTCCGATTGATGAAGCTAAGAAAGTCTACCGTGACCAGTGGGGCGCTATTGTCCGGTTTTCTGAAGAGCAAGCACCCATGCCAGCCGAGGCTCCCATCAAGTCCGAAAAGGACTTGGAAAACTACGTACCGCCTGACCCGGATGAGGACTGGCGCTATGATAATCTGAGAAAAGCTGTGCAAAGATTTAAAGGGGAAAGAGCTATCTTCGCTGGCGCGACTGATGCTTTCAATATTGTCAAAGATTATCTGCGGGGTGACATGGGCTTATTCACCGATATGATACGCAACCCGAAGCTCATCCACCGCCTCATGGACGTAGTGTTGAACTACCAGCTAAGGTATATCATGAACTGTCTTGAAGCCGGGGCTGACTTCATTTTTATCAATGGCGATTACGCTGTGACCGATAAACCAATGGTCTCCCCCAAAATGGCAGCTGAATTTCTTATGCCTAATTTGAAAACAATGGTAACACAAACTCATAAGATGGGTTCTCTCTGCATCAAGCACAGCGACGGACTTCTCTGGCCCCTGTTTGAACAGATAATTGATACTGGCGTGGACGGCATTCATCCCATTGACCCCGAAGCCGGGATGGATATGGGCGAAGCCAAAGCCAAATACGGGCATAAGATTTGCCTGCTGGGGAATATAGACTGCGGACCGCTGCTGACCTGGGGAACACCTGAAGAGGTGCGCCAGGAGACTAAGGAATGCATCAGAAAGGGCGGCAAGAGTGGCGGTCTGGTCTGCATGTCCAGCAATTCCATCCATAGCGGCGTTAAACCGGAGAATTATATCGCCATGCTAGAGACCATCCACGAGTACGGCAAATACCCTCTGGAGGATCGTTTCAATAACCTGGTTGTTCCCGGAAGCAGTAAGTGGTCGTAGCCCCCAGCCAGCTTAACCTTAACCCGTGAGAGGTGTTCCCTTACGCTAGGCATACCACCGTACAAAGTCGCTCAGGCCCACCCTGGTGCTTTGATAAGTATTTATTAAAGCTTCTAAGTCTGGATAGCCTAAAGCGATGCCTATCACCAGCAGTTTCGTTTTGGAAATTCCCAGAAATTCACGGACGGCCTCGGGATAATTGGTTATTGACGCCTGCAAA
>CAZCEF010000017.1:3720-9022 GCA_964497695.1 uncultured Dehalococcoidaceae bacterium
AATTCCCAGAAATTCACGGACGGCCTCGGGATAATTGGTTATTGACGCCTGCAAACAGGTCCCCAAGCCAAAGGAATGAGCAGCCAAAATGAGACTCTGGGCGAATAACCCCATATCAAAAATTGACCAAGGGGTCAGTGAACTGTCCATAAAGAGGAAGAGAACGCAAGGCGCTCCATAGAATCTAAAGTTCATCAAGCGGAGTTCTTTCCTCTGCTGTTCATTCTCCCGTTCGATACCTAAAGCTCGGAACCGGCGGGCGCTGTGTTCTTTGGCTCGCTTGTCCAGCTCAGGAGGCCAGGTCTTCGGTAGCGGCAAATCCGAGTTCGGTGCAACACCCGTGTCGGCCATTCGGAAAAGAATTTTACTCAGCTCTTCTTTCCTCTTACCGCTCACGACGACCACTTCCCAGGGCTGAGTGTTGGTGTAAGAAGGGCTCTTGCCCGCCGCCTCCAGAATTCTTTCTGTTATTTCGCTGGGAATGGGAGTGGGTTTAAAAGCGCGGAAACTCTTTCTGGTCTTAATTCCTTCCAGTAGTTCCATGGTTTATTACCTCCCCAACCGCAAATTATTCAGCCAGATTGTACTTTTGAGGACGGAATACTGTCAATGGTCGAAAAGAAAAATGATTTAACAAGCCGGATATTGACTTAGTTTCAGCAAAGTTGTTAAACTCTACTAGCCCGCAGGGCAGTAACTCAGCCGTGATTGTGAAACCCGTTCCCAGTTATCTGCAACGAAAGGAGGAGAGCACAAGACATGCCCGCAAAAAAGATAAATGTGGGTATCATTGGTCCCGGAAACATTGGCACCGACCTGATGATTAAAATCTTCAAGTATTCCAAGTTTATGAATCCAAAAATCATTGTTGGCATCTATGCCAGTTCTGATGGACTACGTATCGCCGATAAGCTTGGAATAGGGAATTCCAGCACGGGGATAGGCGCCCTACTCAAAGACAAGAGCATCAAGATTGCCTTTGATGCCACCACTGCCAGCGCTCATTTCAAGAATGCCGCACTGCTTAAGGAAGCCGGTATCAGAGCCATTGACCTAACGCCAGCCGCCGTGGGACCTTACGTCTGTCCGGTGGTAGACATCGCCGCACACCTGGATGCGCCCAACATCAACCTGATGACCTGCGGTGCGCAGGCGACCGTTCCCATCGTTTGGGCAATAGGTACGGTGACGAAAATAAAGTATGCCGAGATAGTGGCGACGATTGCCAGCAAGAGCGCCGGCCCGGGAACGCGTCAGAATATTGATGAGTTCACCCAAACCACTGCCCGCGCTCTGGAGATAGTGGGTAAGGCAGAAAAGGGTAAGGCAATCATCATCCTTAACCCAGCAGAGCCGCCCATACTGATGCGAAATACCATCTATACGGCTGTGGCGGAACAAAAAAAGGAAGAAGTTATTGATGCGGTCAATAAGATGGTCAAGAAGGTGAAAGAATACGTTCCCGGCTATCGTCTGCGTGTTCCACCCATATTTGACGATGATAAAGTGACCACTATGATTGAAGTGGAAGGTGCCGGTGAGTATTTACCTAAATATTCCGGTAACCTGGATATTGAAACATCAGCCGCATTAGCCGTTGGCGACCTTGTCGCGCAAAAACTGCTGAAGAAGGAGGGTTAGTCAAATGACTCCGACTGGTAAGTTCATACGAATAGTAGATAACACTATGAGGGATGGTAGCCATGCCGTCAAGCACCAGTTTACCATTGAAGATGTTACCGCCATTGCTTCAGCTCTGGATGATGCCGGCGTCCCGGCAATTGAGATTTCCCACGGTGATGGTCTCGCTGGCCACTCCTTCCAGTACGGCTTTGCGCGCGAGACCGACGAAGCCAAGATTACCGCCGTGAAGAAGGCAGCCAGAAAAGCCAAAGTATCGGTGCTCCTTCTTCCCGGCATCGGCACCAGGCAAAACCTGCAGAAAGCCGTTGAGTGCGGCGCTCAAATCGTCAGAATAGCAACTCACTGCACCGAAGCCGATATTTCCGAACAGCACATCAAGATGTCCAAGGAAATGGGACTTGAGGTCTTCGCTCTTCTCATGATGAGTCACATGGAAGAGCCGCCCAAACTCCTGGAGCAGGCGAAGCTATTTGAGAGCTACGGCGCGGACGCGGTCTATCTTATGGACTCGGCTGGTGCCCTGATTCCCGATATGGTCCGTGCTAGAGTAAGCACTCTGAAAAATGGTCTGAAGATTGAAGTCGGTTTTCATGCCCACAATAATCTGGGGTTAGGCATCGGTAACACCCTAGCCGCGGTTGACGAAGGAGCAACTATCGTTGATGCTTGTGTGTGCGGACTCGGTGGTGGCGCCGGTAATGCCCAAGAGGAAGTCCTTGTGGCAGCGCTAGACCGGGCGGGATACCAGACCGGCATTGACCTGTATAAGATAATGAATGTCGCTGAGGAGATTGTCACTCCTCGCATGCCCCGTCCCCAGATTATTGATAAGGCGGCACTGGCTCTCGGCTATTCCGGGGTCTACTCCAGCTTTCTGCTGCATACCTACCGGGCGGCAGAGCGATTCAAGGTGCCGCCGCTGGATATATTACTGGAGCTGGGTAGACTCAGGACGGTCGGCGGTCAGGAAGACTTGATTGTGGACGTTGCCTACAAGCTGGCAAACAAGAAGCCCTGATAGCGAAGGAGAAGATAATGAGAAAAGAGAACTTCCTCAAACAAAAGCTCGAGTCCGGGAAATTCGCTCTCGGCATTTTCTGTCTGATTCCCTCGCCATCAGTCACCAACGTTATTGGCTGTGCCGGCATTGATTTTGTCGTGATAGATGCCGAGCATGGCCCGATAAATATGGAGACCGCCGAGGACATGATTCGGGCGGCGGAAGTGGAAAAGATGAGCCCGATAATCCGGGTGACCGAGAATGACCCGGCGTTAATCCTGAGGGCACTGGACATCGGTGCCCATGGCGTCCAGATACCCCAAATCAGCACCAAAGAGCAGGCTGAGCAAGCGGTGCGCTACGCCAAGTATGCCCCCCTAGGCGAGCGGGGTTTGTGCCCTTTCACTCGCGCTGGTGATTACTCCATGAAGAAGGCACTCACTCACACCGCTGAGGCAAACAAGAATACCCTAGTGATTCTTATCGTTGAGGGCGTAGAGGGAATTAAGAACCTGGAAGAAATCCTGACGGTTGAGGGTGTGGATGTGGTCTTCGTCGGACCTTATGACCTCTCGCAGTCAGTGGGCAAACCAGGAAAGGTGGATGACCCGGTAGTGGTTGACGCTATCCGCAAATGCGCCCAAAAAATCCGGGCGGCGGGAAGAGTGGCAGGCTGTTTTGCCTCTAGTCTGAGCATGCTGAAACTCATTGTAGATTGCGGCTACCAGTATGCCACCTATCTGCTGGATACCACGATATTGCTTCAGGCGCTTGAACAGCTGGGTGAGACCTTCCGGTCGTACTTGAGAACCTAGCTCGCTAGATGCAACCCCGGTCATTCCCAAAAGAAAGGGGGCGGGGAAATAACCCCACCCCCTGTTTGTTTCTTCAGGGCGAACGCCCTACTGTTTGAGCGTCCCTTCCTCCAGCATCTCCTTAAGCGAGTCCTCAAGAGCATCCACGGTCTCATCAACATCTTTAGTGGTATGGACACCGCTCATGACGAAGAACCGAGCTCCCATTGTTGACACGCCGCGCTGGAGCAGATGGAGGCAGAGCCGAGCCTTGATGGGACCCAACGCCGGGTTGGTTAACTTCTTGATGTCTTTGGTCGGTGGCAGATAGATTTCGGTCGGCTCGTACTCAATCGGTCCAAAGTACAGGTGGACGATTGTCCGACCGTAGAGACGGGCACTGATGCCAAGCTTCTTCAGGACGGCGTTGCCTTTATCGCGGAGGTAGCCAGCCATTTCAAAGGCTTTTTTCTGAAGAGCACCATCAAGATAAAGTTTGCAGGCAGCAATGCCGCTCGCCGCCAGTAACGGGTTGGCGTTCCAGGTGCCATGATGGACAACACGTCTCTCCATGGGCCGCTTGGGATTGAAGGCATCAAGAACATCGGCACGGCCGACAATTACCCCGGAGGGGAAACCGCCGCTGACGCACTTGCCCAGCGACGCCATATCTGGCTTGACCCCGATGACTTCCTCCCAGCCACCACGCGCCTCACGGAAGCCGGTAACCACCTCATCAATCAGAAACAAGGTGCCGTTCTTCTTGCAAAGGGCTGCCATGTCCTTGACGAACTGATAGCCCCACGGGATGGCGCCCGCCATCGTGGCACCGCCACCTTCAATCATGCAGAGAGCATACTCCCTGGTGGCGAGCTCCCTCTCCAGTTTTGCCATATCGTGCATAGGAAGCAGAGTTACCGCCGGTTGATAAATCCCAGCAGCGTCGTAGGGAGCAATCTCACCGCCCCAGCCGTGATAGTTGTTCTCAAAGCGGAGTATCTTGCGCCGGCCGGTATAGGTCCGCGCCAGGATGACTGCCATCTGGTTAGCTTCCTGACCGCAGGCGCAGAACTCAACTCGCTCTGCCACCGGCATCATGCTTTGAATCAGACTCGCCCACTCAATCTCCATCTCGTGGTTCTCGCCGTAATGGAAGCCTTTAGCCGCCTGCTCCTGAACGGCTCTCACTATTGCCGGATGGCTGTGCCCCATCATCAGAGCGCCGTGCCCCATCACATAGCAGATGTACTCGTTACCGTCAACGTCCCATTTCCGAGAACCTTTGGCGTGGGTAACGTAAGGGCGAAAGGGGTCCAGAATACGCGCCGAGTGAGTTGCCCCGTTGCCAGTGAAAAACCCGACCGCCTTATCGTGCAGTTTCTTAGAAGTGGGGTGTGTTCTCTGCCACCTTTCCACCAGACTCTCTTTCGTCAAAGTTTTTTGCTTCATCTTTATCCCTCCCAACTAATAATCATATCACTTACTTCCCAGAGCTGTAACTACATCAACTTGACACTCGCCTACAAATCGCCCACCAGCCACCAATTTCAGTTGCCGTGCTAGCTGTCCTAGCCGGTGAAGCAGGTAACTAGCGGGATATCCTTCATGGTTAGTAGTCCGGGCGGGGCGTCCACTACCTTGTAGATAGCGTTAACCGCTATTGCTGCGGTGGCTATGTCGCCATGGATGCCTCCCCTGACCACCATCTCCAGATTGGGAGTTCCTGTGATGTAAACAGCATCGTAGGTCTCACCACGGCCGACTGCCGCCTCGAAGTCCAGGCGTATGACCTCCTCGCCTTTCCGGAACCCAACGCCTGTCTGCCTGACACCCATCGCCTGCCCCGGCTTCACCGTCACAAACT
>CAZCEF010000017.1:9122-12781 GCA_964497695.1 uncultured Dehalococcoidaceae bacterium
ACCTTCTTCTTCTTAGCCAGTGCATCAATCTCACGCGATATCTTGGGTTGCTGCCGCCACGGGTAAGACAGTTCCTCAGTCGTGGAGACAACGTTTATGCCAGCACTCACAATTTGATTTATTTCGGGCTGAACTTTCACCAAAGACGAGCTGGTCGTATGAAGCACAACATCAGGCTTGGTCTTAGCAAAGACCTCTTCCGGCTTATTGGAAATGATAATACCTATTTTCTTGCCCAAGCCCGCCACTTCACCCAGGTCGCGTCCCACATTGCTGACACGACCGATAGCACCGACAAGTTCTAGGTTCGGGCGCTCCAGGGCGTAGCTAGCTACCCGGCACCCGATAGGACCACACCCGTACTGCACCACACGGATTTTCTTTTGAGCCATTCTAATCTCTTACCTCCAATTAAATTTTATTTTTGGTGACCTAGGCTCTGGGACAGAGCCTCTTGCGCCTCAAGGGTGCTAACCTCCCGCACGCTGTTATACAACTGCTGAAAACCCCAGAATTAGCCGGAATCGTCTATGCTGAAAAGGCTTGCTGGATCTTAGTTTCCCTTCTATCTCGTTTTCGCCGGCTATGCTTCCGGGGCTTTTGTCACTCAACTCTGGGCATTTTACGCCCCTTTTCCCCACCTTGTCAAGAAGGCTCTTAAGCAACTTTTGATTAGTTTTCGTTTACCAGCGTCCCAGACCGGTTTTAAAGACCAGATTGGGCAAATAGGTAGCTATCTCTGGTATGTAGGTCGTCAGAATTATTACCGGAACGTTGGCAAAAATCATAAAATATATCGAGTACCTGAAATACACCTTTAGCGGTACACCAGTGACACCAGCGGCAGCATAAAGGAGTGGAGCGACGGGCGGTGTCAAAAGGCCCAGCCCCAGGTTAGCCATCACGATGCCCGCCAGATGATATTCGTTGACGCCCAGTTGTTTCATCACTGGGACGAGCAGGATACCCGCCAGAATACAGGCGGAGTTATCATCAATAATCATTCCGACGATGACGAGCAGGATATTCAGCGTCAGGAGCTGGACAACGATGCTCTTGGAGACAGTGGTAAAAAAGGCAATCATCCCCTGGATGATGTTCTCCCAGAGCAGGGCGCGACCAAAAACGAAAAGGAAAAAAAGGACGCATATAATCATGCCGGTGAGATAGGCTGACTCCAGCATCGCCTTACCCAGACCCTTCATCGTCAGACTGCGGTGGACAAGCGTGGCAACTAGAAGGGCAACAACACAGCTTGCCGCCGCTGCTTCGGTTGGCGTGAAAATACCGCCATAGATACCACCAAGTATAATCAAAGGTATGACGATGACGACGAAAAAGGCACGCCGACCCTGAAGCCACACGTCCCTCATCGTTCCTTGGAAAGATTGTTTGGGCAACTCAACCAGAGGCATGTTGCGGGTTATGAAGAAATTGATGATGGAATAGAGTATCATGAGCAGGATGCCGGGACCCACGGTTGCCAAGAAACAAGCGGCAATGTTGATTCTAGCCATGAAACCAAACATAATCATATCCATGCTCGGTGGGATGAAAAGGGAGAGCATGGCAGAAGAGGCAATCAAAGCCACACTATAGCCCTCGCGGTAGCCCTGTGATTTCATTCTGGGAAAAACTATTGTGCCAAAGGTCACCAGCGCGGCACCGGCGCTCCCGGAGATGGCACCGAAGATTCCATTCCCGAGGACGACTGCATACCCAAGTCCCCCCTTGACCCGACCTATCAACACACCGCTGAAGTCGATGATTCGGGCCACCAGGCCGCTGGTTTCCATCAACTGGCCCAGGAATATGTACAGCGGAATGGCAAGAAGAGGGAAGCTCGTCACCAGACTCACAGATTGAATCATCACCCAGTCGGTGCCAAGGTTGTAGAATAACATCATTGCCATACCGGCCATGCCAAAAGCGAAGGCGACCGGCACCCTCAGTATCATGAGAATAAAAAGGCCTAGTACAACCAGAAGCAAGATGGTCACCGCACCCTCCCTTGCAGAAAGCGCCTGAGAGAGGTCACTTCCTTGGCAAAATGGTACACGGCGAAAATACCCATCACCAAGAAGCCCACGCCAACGCTGCTCACCAGCCAAATACGGGGATAGCCGATGTCAGTTGATTGCTGTCCCATCTGGGTTACCATTATCATAAATTCAAAGGCAAGGTAGCCGTAGAATATGCAGACGATAATTCCCAGAACAGAGCCAAAAAGGCCAAGCCACTTGGCCACGAGGCTATCTTCCGGAAAAACCCATGATAGGACATCAGCGGTGATGTGCTTGTTGCGGTAGGAGACGTAGCCCATGCCCAGAAAATACATCCACGTGGCGGAAAGTGTAATTAACTCGGCGGTACCGTAAAGCTTAACGCCGGGGATGAAGCGCAGCGACACCTGGACTGCCGTCATTACCGTAACCCCCGCCACGCTGATGTATATGAACCAAGTGTAAAAGTCCCCGGTAAACCGGGCCAGCTTAGCCCAGAATTTACCCATATTGATATTCCTCTTTCAGAAATTACTTGGGCAACTCGCTAAGTGGAGTGGGAGGGGCGTTGCCCACCCCTCCCACAGCGAAGACTCGCCTACATGCCAGCGGCTTTGCGAATGGCATCCATGGTCTCTTTGCCGACGAGTTCCTTCTCGGCATAGGTCCACTCGATGTCGCGGTCGCGCTTGATAATCTCATCCATGATTTCTTTGGGCAGATTGATTATCTCCATACCCTTAGCTTTGGCTTTTGTCTCCCAGTCCTTTTCTTCCTTCTCAGCCTGGTCCCATTGCCAGTTCTGAACCTCTATGGCGGCAGCGCTGAGAATATCCTGGTCCGCCTTGTCCAGGGTCTTCCACAGCGGCAGGTTAATCATAAAGTTCTCGTTGTCAATGCGGTCGCGGGTATTGATAAAGTGCTTCAGGATGTCTGCCCAGATATAGGAATCAGGTAGTGCGCCGCCGATCCAGCCTTCAACAACACCGGTCTGGAGGGCAGTGTAAAGTTCAGAATAAGGAATAACCTGGACCTTGAAGCCCATGGCCTCGGAGTATTTTTCCATCAGCTTGGATGGCTCGCAGCGAATCTTGATGTTGCCAGCGTCCTTGAACCAGGCATCTTTGCTGGCAATGCTCGGCACCTTCCCTTGCTTCATGCCAACGCCAACAAAGCCCGGATTGAGTACCGCCAAGAGCTTCATGTTAACGGCGGTATCGATTGGCTCCATGACCTTGTTCATCCAGCCACCCGGTTCCTTGAACGCCTTAGCGGCACTAGCCCAGTCAAAGAACAGGGAATTCACGAATTCGGCGTTAAGTCTCTTGTCCAGCCCAGGGAATCGCCCTTCCATGACTATTTCCAGACTACCCTTGGAAACCAACTCGTTCATGACCGTCCAGTCGCCCAGCTGGTCGCCCCAGTAACCGGTAATCTTGATGCGGCCTTTTGACTTCTCTCCTACCAGCTTGATGAACATATCGGCGGCGCGGGGGCGGATGTTCTCTGGGTCAGCAATTGCCTGAGCCATGCGCCAGTTATAGGTCTTGCCGGCAGGTGCCGGGGCAGGCGCTGGTGCCGGTGCCGGGGCCGGCTTGGCACAAGCGGATAGCAGTGAAATCGTGAACAGGACAAGAATGAGGCAAATACTAGTTA
>CAZCEF010000018.1:0-5485 GCA_964497695.1 uncultured Dehalococcoidaceae bacterium
TAATGCTCCTGGGTGAACACGGGCAAATTGAGCCTGTGCACCCTGCCAAACCTTCCTAACCTAAAGTGTCCAGCCTCAGGGGTTTACTCGAAGTTTTTGCTTCACTCAAAGTCCCCGGATTGTGCTTGCTCAGGTCACACGACCAAATTTTGTTCTCAAAAGTCCACAAAGACTCTTGACAGGCGTGGTAAAATACTGTGTGTAGTCGGACATGATATCGGTACGACCATATGTCAACTAGCCGAAGGAAAAGACCAGAGTAAAAAGGAGGTGATTACCTTAAGCCAAAAGAGAATTGTTACTTGAGTTAGTTATTACCAAGATTTGGGAGGAGAAGATGAGCAAACGATTAGTTATGTCTCTGGTTGTTCTGGTAGCGTTGGTCGGCAGTCTAGTTGCCGCCGGCTGTGCCCCTAAACCGGCGCCTGCGCCGACGCCAGTACCTGCTCCAGCGCCAGCACCTACCCCAGCACCAGCCCCTAAACCAGCGCCAGCACCAGCACCTACCCCAGCACCGACGCCAGCACCCACACCTGCTCCAGCGCCAGCTCAGCCTCCGGCTCAATACAAGTGGCGACTGGGCACTCCGTGGACACAACAAGGAAGAAATGAGTCTGCGCAACTGTTTGCTGACCTCATTGGTGTCTACTCGGGTGGAAAGATAAAGCTGGATTTCTATCCGGGTGGTACCTTGGGCACCCACAGCGAAATTTTCAAAGCGGTGCGGGAAGGGACAGTTGAGATAGGAATTTTCGCCCCCTATGTTGACATTGTCCCTGGCGGCATGCTCAACTGGATGAACTGGACTGTGGAGAACTTCGACGAAGCAGTCCTAGCCTATGTCGGTCCTGACGGGATACTGTACAAAATAATGGATGATGCCTGGGGAGAAGTTGGTTTTAAGCTCCTGTGGAGCTCCCACTTCGGCCCATATGGACTTGGCAATAAGGTCAGACCGCTTAAGGCTCCGGATGATATGAAGGGCTTGAAGATGAGAGTCTCTGCCTCTCTCGGCTTCGTCAGAACCATGGAGAACATGGGCAAAGGCACTGGGCTCACTCTACACACACTCCCCTGGGCTGAGGTCTATAGTGCTCTGGAGAGAGGGGTCGTGGATATGATCTGGAGCCTGTGGGGTTCCCTGATAGAGGAACGGCATGCGGAAGTGCTCAAATACTACACCGACCTCGGGTTTGGCTGGGATGCTGCCAATATAACTATGAATAGAAAACTGTGGGATTCACTACCTTCGGACCTCCAGACTGCCATAAAAAAAGCTGCCACGAATGCAGAAATGCGCGATTTTGAGTTCTATCGCCGAACTCTTATTACCTATAAGAAAAAGGTGGCAGACCTCGGCGTGCAAATCTATTATCCAACCGCAGCGGAAAAAGCAATATGGAGGGAGAAGGCAAACATGCCGGCTATCTGGGCAGAGCTGGCTACTCCGTGGCTGGATAAGCGTTATCCGGGTCAGAACATGACGAAGAAGCTCCTAGACGAATTGGCACGGATAAAGGCAGAAGTAGCCGCAGCAGGTCGCTAGGGATTAACCATAGAGGGCCCTTACCCTCAGAATTTAAGTAAGCGAGTCTGTTTAAGAACGGTGGTTGACCAGTGTCCTCGGCAATATTACGGTTGCTGAGGATACCGGTTGACCATCGGCCAAATAGATTTTTTGTTTGCCTTTATCTTAAGATCCACCGTTAATAGGGATGTAGCCTCAAATAAGGTCAGCGGGAGGACAACATAGTGAGACACGTTAAGTTGGCGGTCAGCTGGATATTATCGGTAATACAAACGGCAGAAGGCATCATCGGCTTGAGTGGGGTACTCGCCACCACCCTGCTCATCTTTGCCGATGTGCTTAATCGCTACTGGTTGCATATTGAAATAATGGGCATCGGCGACCTGGCGCTCTATTGCTTTATCTTCTATATGTTTGTTATCGCTGCCTTCACTACCTCGCAAGAAGGTCATATCTCGGTGGACTTCCTCCGCGATATGGTCACGAGAGAAAAGCCAGTTGTGGCTGCTTCTTATCGTGTTTTCCTGGTTATACTGGCTATTGTTATCCTGTGTTTTCTGCTTCCCGAAGCTTATAAATTTATGTTGACCGCAATTCAATACCCTGAGTATGGGACATTGATGCGGTGGTTCAACCAGAGCTGGTTACAGATTACCTATTTTGTCGCTCTGGTCTTTGTCGGAATACATCTGGTAGTTATCGCCCAAAGGGATATCCGGGAACTAATCAAGGTCATCACCGCTCGGTCCCAGAAAAGGGGGGCATAAATGGAACCAGGAATCATTGTTGGGCTGGTGCTGTTCTTTGTGGGCATAATTATCGGGCTACCGATTTGCTGGGTGTTTCTGGGCTCCACCACTGTGACGTTAATTCTGTTGGACGAGCAATTAAAATTTATGGCCGGGACGGCTTATTATGCGATAGACAGCTATATTCTGATGGCAATATCCTTCTTTATCTTTGCCGGTAATTTAATGGCTGAGTCGGGAATTTCCGACCGTCTGATTCGCCTCGCCTATGCCTTGGTCGGCAGAATTAAGGGCGGGCTGGTGGACGTTGGCGTCGTCACCATACTTTTCCTGAGCGCTTTAACCGGTTCTTCCGTCCCGACGATAGCGGCAACAATTCCGTTACTGGTCCCCCAGCTAGAGAAGTTTGGCTACCAGCGCCGATATACTACTGCCATACTCTGCTGTTCCAGTTACCTAGGCTACCTGATACCCCCCAGTGTGCCGTTACTAATCTACTGCCTCGTTGCCGGGCAATCAGTGGCGGCGGCATTTCTCTCTACCGTCTTTCCCGGTCTTATTCTGGCTGCCGGTAATATGCTTCTCAATACTTTCATTTGCCACCGGTATATGCAGCCCGCCAGGGATATTCCGGCGCTACCCACCACCCTCACCGGAACATTAAAAGAGATTGGCGCCGCCACCTGGGTCTCACTGCCAGCCCTGCTCGTTCCCTTGATTGTGCTGGTAGGGATTTATGGCGGCATCTTTACCCCTAATGAGGCAGGAGCGATTGCCGTCATCGTTACCCTGTACGTCGGTTTATTTGCCTACCGGGGACTGAAAAAGAAGAACTTCTGGAGTTGTACCAAGAGCACCGTGACGACAATGGGCATGATTACACTCCTGCTCGCCTTTGGCACTGTTTTCACTCGTCTCTTGATTCGTGAGGGGGTCGCCCAGGCTATGGCGAATGCGATGATTGGAGCTTTCCACAGCAAATATCTAATACTGCTGATGTTGAACGTACTGATACTAATTCTGGGCATGTTCATTGACGGCATCCCGATTTTGATAATCGCGGTGCCATTGATCATGCCGCTGGTTAAGGAAATCGGGGTAAACCTCATTCAATTGGGCGCTATTATTACGGTAAACGTCGGCATTGGGGTAACCACGCCGCCCTACGCTATTTCCATTTTTGTTGGTTCCAAAATGTCTGGTGTCCCCTATGAAAGACTGGTGCCACCAATGATGATTTTCGTGCTGGTGGTCGCTCTCCCGGTGCTGTTTCTTACCACATACATTCCAGCGCTTTCCTGCTGGCTGCCCACTGCGATTGTCGGTCCGAAGCAGGTCGGACCCTGGTCATGGTAAACGGGAAGGAGTCTAAAATGCTTGACGTGCTAATCAAGGGCGGAACCATTATTGACGGAACGGGGAATGTCAGCTTTAAAGGCGATGTTGCCGTCAAAGGAGACCAGCTCCGAATCCTGAGGGGTGATACGTTAACACTATCGGCAAGAAAGACAATCGACGTTCCCGGTTGTATCGTTGCTCCTGGTTTCATTGATGTGCACACCCATTCTGACCTGATGGCACTCGCTGAACCGCTGAACGAGCCAAAGATAAGGCAGGGAGTGACTACGGAACTGGTGGGACTTGACGGCATCGGCTATGCGCCACTCTCCAGAAAGAACCTGAGACTTACGTTGCGGCTTTTTTCCGGATTGAATGGTATTCCCGAGCTAGACTATACTTGGAGCTCAATTGCCGAATATCTGGAGCAGTTCCGCCATAAGACGGCGGGAAACATTGCCTGCCTCATTCCCAATAGCTGTCTCAGAGTGGAAGCGGTGGGCTGGGAGAAGCACCCCGCGACCAAAGACGAGAGAAAGAAAATGCAGAAAATGATACAGCAGGCAATGGCGGAGGGAGCGGTGGGGCTTTCCACCGGCTTGCAGTACCCGCCGGGTAGCTGGGCGGACACGGATGAACTGGTAGAGTTGTGCCGGACGGTGGGGGAATGTGGCGGAGTCCATGTCATCCATGTTCGCTATGACCTGGGGGACGGCATTTTTGATGGCTTCAGAGAAGCTCTAAAAATCGCGCGGCTCAGTGGCTGTCCCACGCATATCTCCCACTTCTACGCCACCATACCTCTGCGGGGACAAACCGCCCGGATGCTGCGCTTTGTGGACGAAGCCAGAGCTAGCGGCATTGACCTGACTTTTGACGCATATCCCTATGAAGCCGGCAGTACCACGCTGACGGTGGCTGTGCCCGAATGGGCTCAAAGCGGTGGACCGAATGCCATGCTGAAACGACTGCAGAACAAGGCTGATAGAGAGAAAATGCGAGGGCACTCCTCCAAGGTACTGGGACAGATAGAAAGAATGGTCATCAGCGCGGTGAAAACGGAAAAGAACCAGCCTTACGCCGGCTTGACGGTGGCGGCCGTCGCCATTAAGCTGAACAAAGACCCCTGGGACACAATCTGCGACCTGCTGGTTGAGGAAAACCTGGAGGTAGCTTTTTATACTTTCAGCGGGGATATGAATGATGTGAAAGTCATCATGACTCATCCGGCGCACATGTTCTGTTCTGATGGGTTAAGAATTGGCAGTATGCCAAATCCTCGAGTCTATGGCACTTTTCCCAAAGTCCTGGGGGCGATGGTAAGAGATGAAAAAGTTCTCCCCTTTGAACAGGCAATCCGAAAAATGACTTCTTTCCCCGCCCAGAGATTCGGAATCAAGGATAGGGGCATCCTGAGAGACGGTATGAAGGCGGACATCGTGGTCTTTGACCCGGCTACCGTTAGCGGCACGGCTACTTATGCTAATCCCAAGCAATTCCCTATCGGTATTGAGTATGTTATCGTCAACGGCAAAGTGGTCATTGAAAAGGGCAAGCATACCGGTATCCTCGCCGGAGAACCGCTGACGCCAACGAGGTGATGGCGGCAAAGAAAAGAAGCGGAGGTTTATGAGATGAAGAGGGTATTGTGGCAGGAATTAAGACGACCCGAGTTTGAAAAAGCAGCTCAAGATGATGCCATTGTGATTATCACAGTGGGTTCTATGGAGCAACATGGTAATCACCTGCCAGTGAACACAGATACAAATAGCTGTTTTACAGTTGCCGTCCGTGCCGCCCAAGCGATAGACGAGTTCCCGGTGCTGGTCCTGCCGCCAATCTGGATGGGATATTCTCCACACCATATGTC
>CAZCEF010000018.1:5585-12656 GCA_964497695.1 uncultured Dehalococcoidaceae bacterium
AAGCTGATATGACGCCACAATCCGGGCGACTATTTAACGTATTGTAATTGACAGGAGCCTAGTTGCTGTGGTAATACCATCAGCTACCCGGACGGTGAAGTTATATGTGCCAGCGCTGGTTGGTGTCCCGGAGATAGCGCCGGTAGCCACAGCAAGCGATAGTCCAGGAGGCAGTGAGCCAGAGAATATTGACCAGGTGTAAATGCCGCTGCCACCAGAAACAGTTAAGGTCTGGGAATAGGCAACACCAACATCACCGTTGGGGAGTGAGGCGGTGGTGATGGTTAGTGCTGGATTAATGGTAATTGAAAAGAACTGGGTTGCCGTGGTAATACCATCAGCTACCTGAACAGTGAAGTTAGATGTGGCGGCGGTGGTTGGTGTCCCGAAGACAATGCCCGTGGGAGCAGTCAGCAATAGCCCGGCAGGCAGTGAGCCAGCGAATATTGACCAGGTGTAAATGCCGCTGCCACCAGAAACAGCCAAGGTCTGCGAATAGGCAACCCCGACATCACTATTGGGGAGTGAGGTGGTGGTGATGGTTAGTGCTGGATTAATCTTAATTGATAGGGGCTTCGTGGCTATGCTAATACCATCCGCTACCTGGAGGGTGAAGTTAGATGTGCCAGCGGTGGTTGCCGTCCCAGAGATAACGCCGGTAGCCGCAGCCAGCGACAGCCCGGCAGGCAGCGAGCCAGCGGATATTGACCAAGTGTAAGTGCCGCTACCACCAGAGGCAGTTAAGGTCAGTGAATAGGCAACACCCACATTACTATTGGGTAATGATGTGATGGTGATGGTGGGTGCTGGATTTATCTTAAGTGATAGAGACTTGGTTACTGCGGTGATGCCATCCGATACCCGGACAGTGAAGTCAAATATGCCGGCGGAGGTTGGTGTCCCAAAGATGGCGCCGGTATCAGCCACCAGCGACAGCCCGGAAGGTAGTGCGCCGGCGAATATTGACCAGGTGTAAGTGCCACTACCCCCAGAAACAGTCAATGTACGTAAATAGGCACCACCACTATCACCGTTGGGGAGTGTGCTGGTAGTGATGGTTAGCACTGGATTAATCTTAATTAGTATAGGCTGGGTTGCCGCGGTAATACCATCCGATACCCGGACAGTGAAGTTAGAGGTGCCGGCGGTGGTTGGTGTCCCGGAGATAGCGCCGGTAGCCGCCGTCAGCGATAGCCCGGTAGGTAGTAAGCCCGCAGATATCGACCAGATGTAAATGCCACTACCGCCAGAGGCAGTTAAGGTCTGTAAATAGGCAACCCCAACATCACCATTGAGTAGTGAGGTGGTGGTGATGGTTAGTACTGGATTGATTTTGATTGATATGAGTTGTGTTGCCGCGGTAATACCATCAGTCGACCGGACGGTGAAGGTAGAGGTGCCGACGATGGTTGGTATCCCGGAGATAACGCCAGTATCAGTCATCAGTGATAGTCCGGCAGGTAGTGCACCAGCGGATATTGACCAGGTGTAAGTGCCACTGCCGCCGGAGGCAGTTAAGGTCTGGGAATAGGCAACCCCAACATCACCATCAGGTAGTGAGGTGGTGGTGATAGTGATGGCTAGTACTGGATTGACCATAATTGACAGGAGCTTGGTTGCCACGGTAATACCATCAGTTACCCGGACGGTGAAGTTAGAGGTGCCGGCGGTGGTTGGTGTCCCGGAGATAACACCGGTAGCTGTAGCAAGCGATAGCCCAGCAGGTAGTAAGCCAGCAAATAGTGACCAGGTGTAAGTGCCGCCGCCGCCAGAGGCAGCTAAGGTCTGCGAATAGGCAACACCAGCATGACCATTGAGTAGTGAGGTGGTGGCGATGGTGAGTGGCAGGAGCCCGATATTAATAGAGAAGGTCTGCGTTGCTGTGCTAATACCATCGGCGACGTGGACGGTGAAGTTAGAGGTGCCGGCGGTGGTTGGTGTCCCGAAAATAACGCCCGTGGCAGCAAGTGACAGCCCGGCAGGTAGTAAGCCAGCAGATATTGACCAGGTGTAAATGCCGCTACCACCAGAAACAGCCAAGGTCTGCGAATAGACAACACCAACATGACCATTGAGTAGCGAGGTGGTGGTGATGGTGAGTGGCAGGAGCCAGATATGAACAGAGAGGGTCTGTGTTACTGCGGTAATACCATCAGCTACCTGGGCGGTGAAGTTAGATATGCCGGCGGTGGTTGGTGTCCCGGAGATAACGCCGGTGGCCGCAGCAAGCGACAGCCCGGGAGCCAGTGAGCCAGCGGATATTGACCAGGTGTAAGTGCCACTACCACCAGAGGCAGCTAAGGTCTGTGAATAGGCAACACCAACATGACCATTGGGTAGTGAGGTGGTGGTGATGGTTAGTGGTGGAGTAGGAGTAGGAGTGGGTGCCGGCGTAGGTGAGGGCGCTGGTTTCGGCGAGGGAGTCGGCGTTTTCTGGGGCGCAGGTGTAGGAGTTGGGGCGGGGACAGGCGTAGATGTGCCAGTGGGTGCGGAACAGCTAACAACCATGGCGAGCAGAACCAGAAGGGAAAGAACCAGATGTATGATTCTATGGTTGGCTACCACTTCATGCCTCCCATCTGGGACAGGAGCTCTCCTTTGGCTGCTTTTCCATTGTATGCCCTTCGCCTGTTCTCCCAACTCTGATACAAGTGTAGAGGACGTCTATAGCTTAGTCAATAGTACCTTCTCACCAGTCAGCATTGAACTTTCCGTCAGAATATTGGAGTCGGCGGGCTAAATAACTTAGCCAAGCGAGTCAAACAATGTCTTAGTATTACCAACGGGTACGAGCCGAGGACTACCTTTACCTGCAGCATCTTTGGACGAGATGCCACATGTTTGAAAGTCCCGGCTTTTTTATGGGAATGACTGAAGACGTAAAACTTGATAATTTATTCAAGTTATTACAATACGAATACTTGATAATTAATTCTATATCTTATACAATCCCGTTAAACAAACATTCTATTGGCGGGGATGGTGCCCAAGAATGAACCGACGTAAACAGATATTGGACGCAGCTCGGCGGGTCTTTGCCAGAGAAGGCTTTCACAAGGCTACCATTAAAAGTATCGCGACTGAAGCTGGCCTGAAATCCCCCTCTCTGGTCTATTGGTACTTCGCCGACAAGAAAGAGCTGTTCCAAGCAATGGCAGAAGAGCTATCGCCAATCCTCAGCCAGCTTTCAAACCTCTGGGAGAGAATTGATGACCCGCCCGAAAAAATGCTTCTCTTCGTCGCCAAGACCTACTTGAGCACCTTTGACAACCCGGAAGCCAGGCAGCTTTTCCGCATCTTCTTATCCGAAGTATCTCGAGTTCCCGAAACTGCCAATCACCTTGCAGAGAAGATGGTCTTGCTACTCAACTTCATTATCGCCTACCTTGAACATCAAATTGATATAGGCAGATTGCGCCGCCATGATACTCAGAGTAGCGCCCGATTTTTTATCGGGTCATTCGTTGTCTATATGATAGGTAGTGAACTCTTCTTGCCGCTTCGCGCTGGTCTGCCGCCCAAGGAGCTTTACGCACAAGAGGTCGTCAATGTTTTTCTGAAGGGACTTCAGCCAGAGAAGAGCAGTCTCCACAAATAATCAGTAATATAAACATGCAAAAGGGAGGGCAATATGAAAAGAATCAGGGTAGCAGTGATGGTACTAATCGCAGTAGCAATTATCTCAATTGGGATATGGTGGCTCACTAAGTCGGCTTCTCCAGTGGTCTATGGAGACATTGAGACTTCAGGATTCATTGAAGCCAAGGATGTCGCCATCGCCTTAGAAGCTGGTGGCCGCATTGTGGAGATAGGCACCAAGGAAGGCGACCGGGTAGAAGTCGGTGCCACTCTAGTGAGGTTAGATGATTCTCTCCTCAAAGCCCAGAAACAGCAGGCAGAGGCCAACGTGCAAATGGCACAAGCCATTCTGGAGCAAGCCATCGCTGCCACTAATGGAGCGAAAATAGCCTGGGATCGTGCTTTAGATATCCAGAGTAAGCCGCTGGAGCTTGACCCCAAGGCGATTACCGCTAGAGGTGAGCTGGACATGGCGGAGCTGAACCTGAAAAAAGTGCAGGCTGACAGCGACTTGGCAATAGCTCTTGCGGAAACCAAACGAGATACCGCCCGGAAAATCTTAGACAATCTTGAGTCTTATAATGCGCTGGGGTTGGTTAGCATTTACCAGACGAGGAAAGAGATTTATCCAGCTGAAGGTGAGCTGGCGGCGGCAGAACTGAACCTCAGTTACCAGCGAGAACTGGCAAATCTCTGGGTGACACCGGCAGCGAAACTTCGCCGGGACGACGCTCAGCGGACTCTACAAAGTCTGCTGGAGTCTAATGACTTTGCTGTCGACCAAGCATATTCCGTGTACCAAACAGCAAGTGCAACAATGGAAGCGGCTCAAAGACAACTGGAGCACGCCAAAGCTTCACTCCTAGTGATTAACGTCCAGCTCAGCAAGCTGACCATTGCCTCACCAGTTGCTGGAGTAGTGGCAGCAAAGTATGCTGAAGTTGGCGAGATAGCCAAGCCGGATGCGCCTATTCTAACCATTACCGAACTGGACAGCGTCACTCTCACCGCCTACGTCCCCGAAAGCAGAATCGGTCTGGTCAAGCTGGGACAAAAAGCGCTAGCGTCTGTGGACTCATATCCAGCTGAGAGTTTCTCTGGCGAAGTAGTGTTCATCTCACCTCAGGCGCAATTTACGCCGAGAAACGTGCAGTTGAAAGAGGAGCGAGAGAAAACAGTCTTTGCCGTCAAAATCAGACTGGATAACCCGGATCAGAAGCTGAAGCCAGGCATGCCGGCAGATGCCCGGATATTAACTAGTTCTAGAGGATAGGTTAATGTCCATGAATATTCCGGCTATTGAAACCGAGGGGCTTCAGAAACAATACGGGAACGTTCTCGCCGTAAGTGGGCTCGACCTGAAGGTTAAACGAGGCGAAATATTTGGGCTGGTCGGCGCCGACGGCGCGGGCAAGACAACAACGATTCAGATGCTCTGCACGCTCAGCCTCCCCTCCGCTGGTGAAGCCAGAATTCTGGGAATGGACACAGTAAAGCAGGCAGGTGAGATTAAGGAAAAAATCGGCTATATGTCAGAACGGTTCAATTTGTACCCGACACTAACCGTAGAGGAAAACCTGGATTTCTTCGCCCGACTGCGTAACATACCGCGCGACGTGAGTGAGCCACGCAAGAAAGAGCTTCTGAGTTTCTGCCGCCTGGAGCCATTCCGAAAGCGACAGGCTGAGCACCTCTCCGGGGGCATGCAGAAAAAGCTGGCTCTTGCTTGCAGTCTGATACACGAGCCGGAAGTCATTTTCTTGGACGAGCCCACCACCGGTGTCGACCCGGTTTCACGGCGGGACTTCTGGAGGATAATTGCCGGTTTTTTGGCGAGGGGCATCACTGTTCTGGTGTCAACCCCATACCTTGATGAAGCGGAAAGATTTAATAGAGTCGCCTTTATGCACCTGGGGCAAGTCATCGCCTGTGATACCCCACAGAACTTGAAAACGGAACTAGCGGGCAGAATACTGGAAATCAGAGCCAATCCAGTTCGCCAAGCAGTAACAATCCTGAGGCAGGTACCCTTTTCCAGCGCCCCTCAATTATTTGGCGACACCATCCACATTATGATCGATGAGGGAGAGAAACGTCGTTCGGAAGTCAAAGATTTACTTGAGCAGGAGAACATAATAGTACAGAACATATGGAACATACCCCCTAGCTTGGAAGATACCTTTGTGAATCGCCTCACTGGACTGGAAGAGAAACCACCAAATCAGAACACGCATAATAATTTGGCTGGTGCTTCAGTAAAAGAAAAGGAGAGGAGTGAAATCGCCATCAAGGTCTCGGACTTAACACGAAAATTTGGCGACTTCACTGCGGTTGACCGGGTGAGCTTTGAAGTAAAGGGGGGTGAGATTTTCGGTCTCTTAGGACCTAACGGCTCAGGTAAGACGACTACCATCCGCGTGATTACCGGGCTCCTGACACCAACTTCAGGGAGTGTCCACGTGCTGGGGCAAGATATGGCGATAGAGGCTGGGGCATCACGTGCTAAAATGGGCTACATGTCGCAGAAGTTCTCCCTTTTTGCCGACCTTACTGTAGAGGAGAATATCAACCTCTACGGCGGTCTCTACGGACTTTCGGCTTCACAATTAGAAGAAGGGAAGAAGTGGGTTCTGGATATGGCCGGTCTTCAGGGCAAGGAGAAATTGTTGCCTCTTGAGCTGTCTGGAGGCTGGAAACAGCGGTTAGCTCTGGGCTGCACGATTATCCATGATCCGGAGGTGATTTTCCTAGATGAACCAACCGCCGGGGTCGACCCGCTTTCCCGTCGCTCGTTTTGGGAACTGATACAGGAACTCGCCGCCAAAGGCACAACTATATTCATCACTACTCACTACATGGATGAGGCAGAGCACTGTCATCGGCTGGGCCTGTTGTACCAAGGGAAATTGGTCGCCCTAGGCAGCCCGCTGCAACTAAAGACAGAACAAGTAAAAGGTGAGCTAGTAGAAGTGAGCAGTTCGGATTATGCCCGAGCGCTGGACTTGCTAGCCACGGACGCCCGCTATCATCAGGTGAGCTTATTCGGCAGTGTCATCCACGTAAGGGTTGATGACGTGAAGACCGCTTCTGCAGAAATCAAAGCGCTTTTAGAAAGCGGCAACGTTGCTGTGTACAGCATCAGCCGCATACCTTTTACTCTGGAGGACGTGTTTATTTCTCTGGTTGAAGAGTACGAAGGGAAAGAGTCGTCCCCAGTTGGCCGGGGCGGTGAGAAAGGAGTCTGACCATGTGGCAGCGCATTATTAGCATCATTTTCAAGGAATTTATCCAGCTCAGACGCGACCGTCGTACCCTGGCAATGGTCGTCGCCATCCCCATAATTCAGATGAGCCTCTTTGGTTATGCTCTGAGCACCGATATCAAAAATGTTTCGTTGGTGGTCTGGGATGCGAGCAACACGCCGGAAAGCCGCCAGCTCATTGAGAGCTTCCGCCAGACGGAATTCTTCTCGGTTAACTTCTATGCCACTGA